>NZ_JBHWJZ010000001.1:0-176850 GCF_042731085.1 Streptomyces sp. NPDC059875 | reverse complement strand
CCCGGCCCGGGTTCCGGGGTCGGGGCCCTGCGCGGGTGGGGGGGGGGGGGGGGGCCGCCGTCCGGGGCCCCCCGGGGGGGGGGGGGGGGCGCCCCCCCGGGGGAGGGGGGGCCCGCCGCTACGAGCTGACCCGTTCAGAGGGGGTCAGGATGGTTCGGTGATGCTCGGATCCGTTGAGAACCGTTGGGATCCATTCAGATCCGGTCGAGGATCTTCCGCAGCTCGTCGATCTCGGCGGACTGCGTCCGCACCACGTCGTCCGCGAGCTTCTTCGCGGTCTCGTTGCGGCCGTCCTTCTGCTCGGTCTCCGCCATCTCGACCGCGCCCTCGTGGTGGGCGATCATCAGCTCGGCGAACTTCCGGTCGAAGGCCTTGCCCTTGAGGGACTCCAGGTCCTTCATGTCCTGCTCGGACATCATCCCGGCCATCGCGCCGCCGCCATGGCCGGCGTGGCCGTTCTGCCCGTTCGGGTCGGCGGACTCGGGCTTGCCCCAGCCCTTGAGCCAGGACTTCATCTTCTGGATCTCGGGGTCCTGCGCCTTCTCGACGTCGGCGACGATCTTCTTGACGCCCGTGTCCTCGGCCCGCCCGTCGGCGAGCTTCGCCATCTCCAGAGCCTGCTCGTGGTGCGGGATCATCGCCTGGGCGAACGCCACGTCCGCGTCGTTGAACGGGCCGGCGGCGGCGTCGGCGGTCGAGGGGGATGAGGAGGGGGCGGTGGTGGCGGAGGCGGTGGCCTTCCCGCCGTGGTCCATCCCGCTCGTGGAGTCGCTGTCGGAGCCGCAGGCGGAGAGCAGAAGGGCGGCTACGGCCGTGGCGCCGGCCACCGCGAGCTTCCTGTGGGTGGGGTTGATGAAACCACGCATGTCTGTCACACCTCGTGTGCTGTCGTACGGCGTACGCGAGCGCGTACGCGCGGAAAAGGGCTGAACGAACGCTTCTGCGGGCAGCACAAGGTGCCCGCTGTGACGGTTCGGCCTAAATCCGCAGGACGGACAGTTGAGCGAGGTCGGGAGGTATGGGCGGCGGGGCGTTCGGCCGCAGCGCCCGCGTGAGCCGGCCGAGCAGCCGGACCAGCCACTCGGGGCGGCGTCCGAGCGCGGCCAGGACGAAACGGGCCAGCGCCCAGATACCGAGGACGGCCACGCAGAGCGTGGTCATGTCCATATCCATGCCGGAGTCGTGGGAGGAGGAGGCGGGCGCCTCGTCCTCCGCCATCTGGTGCGCGGAGGCGGAGGCATGCGTCATGCCGTCCGCCGCGGCGTCCGACGGGCTCTCCGGGTGGCCGACGGCGTGCATCACGAAGACACCGAGGGCGAGCACCATGACGAGCAGCAGGTGCGCGAAGGCACCGCCCACTCCCACGCTGCCGCGTCCCACTCGTCCCGTACGCACGTCTCGAACCTCCCGGGACGACCTTACCGGGCGGACCGCGCGTGCGTCGCCCGCCACCCGGCAGGGAGTCGTCCTCCAGGCTCGGCTCAGTCCGTACGGTCCGTCGACTCACCGGACATCGCGGCTGCGAGCCGCAGATGCGGCGCGGCCTCGGCGGCCCGGCCCTGCCGTTGCAGCGTGCGGCCGAGCATCAGCCGGGCGTAGTGCTCCACGGGATCCCGGTCGAGCACGGCGCGCAGCTCGGTCTCGGCGCGGGACAGCTGGGCGGAGTGGTAGTAGGCGCGGGCGAGCAGCAGGCGCTGGGCGGTCTGCTCGGGGTGCTCGGCGACCAGGCCGCGCAGGATGCGGGCGGCCGTCAGGTACTCCTTCGCCTCGAAGAACAGCTGGGCGCGGTCCCAGCGCTCGCCGGCCGTGCCGAACTCGTAGTACGTGTCGTTCACTCGCGCTCCCTCGTGGCGTCCCTACCCTGCCACCCGGTAGGGGTGGCACTGCCGTCCAACACGCCAGGATGATTGAACATTCCACTACTATTTCCGCGTGGAGACACGCCACCGTCGTCCCCGGACAGGAATAGGTTGAGCGTCATGAGCAATCTTGATCGTCAGGCCGCCCTCACCGTCTGCGGCGGTCGCGGCTTCGTCGTCGCCGAGCCGGTCCGGGAACTCCTCAGCCCCCGCCACGTCCAGCTCGGCGAGTCGACCGAGGTCCGCCGCCTGCTCCCGAACCTCGGTCGCCGCATGGTCGGCGCCTGGGCGTTCGTCGACCACTACGGCCCCGACGACATCGCCGACGAGCCCGGCATGCAGGTCCCGCCGCACCCGCACATGGGGCTCCAGACGGTGAGCTGGCTCCACGAGGGCGAGGTCCTGCACCGCGACAGCACGGGCAGCCTCGAGACGATCCGCCCGCGCGAGCTGGGCCTGATGACCTCGGGCCGGGCGATCTCCCACTCCGAGGAGAGCCCCAAGCCCCACGCCCGCTTCCTCCACGGCGCACAGCTCTGGGTGGCGCTCCCGGACGCCCACCGCCACGTCGAGCCCCACTTCCAGCACCACGCGACCCTCCCGCAGGTCACCGCGCCCGGCCTCACGGCCACCGTGATCATGGGCGAACTGGACGGCGCCGAGTCCCCGGGCACCACGTACAGCCCCCTGATCGGCGCCGACCTCGCCCTGGCGGCGGGCACGGAAACGAACCTCCCGTTGGAGCCGGACTTCGAGTACGCGGTCCTGTCGATGTCGGGCGAGGCCCACGTCGACGGCGTCCCGGTCCTCCCGGGCTCGATGCTCTACCTCGGCTGCGGCCGCACGGAACTCCCCCTGCGCGCGATCTCGGACGCGGGCCTGATGCTCTTGGGCGGCGAGCCGTTCGAGGAGGAGATCGTCATGTTCTGGAACTGGATCGGCCGTTCCCAACAGGACATCGAAGAGGCGCGCGAGGCGTGGATGAACGGCACCACGTTCGGCGAGGTGAAGGGCTACGACGGCGCCCCGCTTCCTGCCCCGGAGCTGCCCGCGACGCCGCTGAAACCGCGGGGTCGGGTGCGCTGACCTGCGGCTTCCGGTATGAAGGGTCCGGGCGAGGGGGCTGGTGACCGCTTCCGGATATTTCGTAGGGCCGGGATCTGCCAGAACCTGCCCGAGGGTGCCCTGGCGGTGCGGGGTGAGCCGTCATCTATCACCATCTGTGGTCAGCTCTGGCAGGACGGTTGCTGACTCAATGCTGACTTTGGTGACGGGTCGTCAGGGTTTTGCAGGGCTCCCCGGGGTTCCATCCCCCATCGCTGCCGGGTGGTGTTAGTCCCGATCGGCCTCCTGCGGTCTGCGAGGGCTGGGTGGTGAGTGGAACGGGCGCGCCCACCTCGTCCGAGGGAGCACGCACGACCCGCGATCCGGGAAGGGCAGCGCGCCGGCGTCAGGACGGGGTCCCGGGGTCGGTGTACCGCAGCAGGGAGGCCGCGCACTCGTACAGTCTCAGCTCGCCCTCCGGTACGACGACCAGCTCGGCACCCGTACCGACGAGGGCCCGGACGAGGGCCTCGTCGGCATGTTCCTCGCGCGGGGCCCGCACACCGAAGGGCGTCAGCCTCCGCCTCGCGTGGGTCTCGGCGGTCGGCAGGCCCCCTTAGTGGACGACCACGGCCAATTACGGGCCGTGTCAACGCTGGGTGTAGATGAAGCCGATCTTGTCGATCTCGTCGCCCGAGCGGCCGTGGAAGCCGGTGATCTGCCGGCCCGGGGGAGCGGTATGGGTAACGCAGTCGGGGGTTGTCGTACCGCCTGCCAGGGTGCGGCCGAGGTTCGTGGTGAACCTGGCGTGGAAGATCCGCGTATGGCCGTCCTTCTGGGCTCGGCACAGGTACGCGGTGGTCACGTACTCCTCGCTGCCGAGCGTGAGGGCGGTCGCCGTGCCTCCGGTGCCGCCGTGGGCGAGTGTCGTGCCGTTGTCCAGGATGATGCTCAGTCGGTCGATCCGGGAGCCGGCGCTCAGAGCGATGGTGGTGGCGCGGGCGCCGGTGGGGACGCGCTCGATGTCGTTGAAGGGGCCGCCGTGCGGTCCGCCGAACTGCTCGCTCAGCTGGAAGGCCGGGTTGCGCGACCAGGAGAAGTCCACCGTGATGGGGTCGTGGTCGGACAGCATGAGTCCGTCGTCGGTGAGGAACGAGGCGTGCTCGTTGTTGTAGGAAGTGGCGTTCAGGGAGACGAGCTTGCTGCCGCGGTAGAGGACTTTGTCGACGACCTCGCACGAGTTGGGCACGGTCGGCTGGGACTGGTCGCAGACCAGGGGGTCGCTGCCCTTCGCGGGCGGGGTGCCGCCGCGGATCAGCTCGACCCAGGCGTCGGTGAGGCCGTTGGCGGTGGCGAACTCGGTGATGGTGTCGCCGGTGCGGGTGTAGCGGGTGTTGGTGTCGCCCATGACGACGACCGCGTTGCCCGCCGAGTGGGTCCTGATGAAGGCGGCGAGCTGGTCCAGGTTGTCGGCCCGTGCCGCCAGGTCCCCGGCGCTCGTGCCCGCGTTGGTGTGGAGGTTGTAGAAGTCGACGTACGCACCCTCGGCGAGGCGCTGCCGGGCGAAGGTGAAGCCCTTGGGGGTGAGGCAGTCGCCGGAGTCGAACTGGCAGGAGTTCCAGCGGACCCGCTCGAAGTCATCCACGTCGTATGGGGACTTCGACAGGGTGTTCAGGCCGCTGCCGATGCCCGCCCCACCGCTGGTGGTGGTGCGGTACGGATGGGTGGTGTCGGCTGCGTACAGGCGGGCGTGGTAGTTGAAATCCTCCTGGACGTGGACGATGTCGTACGGCGCGATCCGCCGGCCGATCTCCGTCGTGCTGGACTCGCGCGGCGTCGGGGCGCTGGAGAGGCTCTCGGGCAGCCCGGCCACGTTGTACGTGAGCACGCTGAAGGCGCCGGATTCGGTGGCCGTCGTCGCGGTTGCCGTCGGCGTCATCGCGGTGAGCCCGGTCAGAGCGACTGCCGCCGCTGTCAGACCGGCGAGGAGTCGTCGCATGGGGGCCTCCGGGGGGTGGGGGTTTCGGCGGTGGTGCGGCGCCGGCCAGGCCCGGGCGGAGTCGTCCGCCCGGGCCTGGCCGTCAGTGGATCAGGTGCAGGCACTCCCGTTGAGTGCGAAGGTCGTGGGGGAGGGGTTGGTGCCGCTGTACGTTCCCTGGACTCCGAAGCTCGCGGTCGCACCCGCAGCGATGGCCCGGTTCCAGTCGGCGTTGCGGGCGCTGACGGCGGTGCCGGTCTGGGTGACGGTCGCGTTCCAGGCGCTGGTGACGCGCTGGCCGCCCGGGTAGGACCAGACCAGCTGCCATCCGTCGACGGCCGTCGGGCCGGTGTTCTTGACGGTGACGGTCGCGGTGAAGCCGGTGTTCCAGACGTTGCTCACCGTGTACGTCACCGCGCAGGCTGCGGTGGGCGGTTCGCCGCCGGTGGAGGTCCGCTCGGCGGCGTAAGCGGCGAGCCAGGCCAGCGGGGCGTTCCAGTTGACGGCCACTTCGTTGGTCGAGTACGAGTCGATGTGGTCGATGTAGCAGGCGGCGGGGGCGCAGCCGGTCAGCTTCTCCTGCGCGATCGGGTCCTGGAGCGCGCTGTTGGGACCGCCCGCGAGAGAGCCGGCCGGAGGATGGGGCAGCGCGGCGTCCAACTGGTGGGCCCAGAAGCGGTGGTGCTGGTTCTGGGATGACGTCTCGCCGTGGCCGGTCACGTACGACAGGCCGAGGGCGTTGCGGCCGAGCAGGTAGTCCATGGTCTCCAGCGCGCCGGCGCGGTAGCGCCCGTCGCCTGTCAGCTCACCGGCGACGGCCATGACGACCGCGTCGTTGGCGACCTCGCCGTTCGAGCCCCAGAAGTACCCGTCCGCCGGGACGGGCACCGCGTAGCCCTGGGCGGCCATCCTGGACAGATAGCCGTCGGCGGCGGCGGTCACCGAGGAACGGACCCGGACCAGGTCCGTCGTGGGCAGCCCGTTGGGGACGGTGGCGAGGACGATTCGGCCGAGCGCGGCCGTGTCCGCCCAGCCGAAGCCGTACGGGCTGAAGGCGTCGGCGGAGGTGTGCCAGGACGAGGAGGTGACCGCGTCCCGGTAGACGCTCTCGCCGGTCGTCGCGTACAGCTCTGCGGCCGCCCAGTAGAACTCGTCGGTGACCCGCGTGTCCCCGTAGGCACCGCCGCCCGTGCTGTCCGAATCCGGTGCGTACAAGGCCGGGTTGGTCTGCGCCGCCGTCCAGGCCCGGCGGGCGGCGGACAGGCAGCGGTCGGCGTACGCGGCGTCGTACGGACGGAAGACCCGGGCGCACTGCGCGGCGGCCGCCGCGAGGTTCAGGGTCGCAGCCGTGGACGGGCGGTGCAGCTCGCGGGGCTGGGCGTCCTGGTCGGGGCGCATCGGCATGCCGGTCCAGGCCGCGTCGTGGATCTTGTGGAACGCCATGCCCGCGTACGGCTTGCCCTCGGGCACCTGCATCCGCATCAGGAAGTCGAGCTCCCAGCGGGCCTCGTCGAGGACGTCGGGTATGCCGTTGCCGCGCTCGGGGACGCGCAGGGTCGAGTCGCCCAGCGCCGCGTCCTTGCCCGCTCGCTTGGCCCGCTCGAAGGAGTCGACGACCAGCCAGGTCGAAATGCCGCCGTTCACGACGTACTTGCCGTGGTCGCCCGCGTCGTACCAGCCGCCCCTGACGTCCTGGGTGTAGTCGCACACGGTGGCCTGGCAGGGGACGGAGGTGTCGCCCTTGTTGGGCGCGACGCCAAGGTGTCCGGCCGGGCGTGCGTAGGCGGAGCCCACCAGGGAGGCGTCGATCGCGATGCCGCTGCGCTGGTGGTGGAAGAACGCCATCGCGTCGGAGCGCAGCGTGTCGTAGAGGTCCGCGCGGATGTCGAAGGGTGCGCTGCTGTTGCCGTCCACCGCCAGGACGTATCCCGAACCCGTGCTCCGGTACGAGGAGAAGTCAGCCACCTGGACGGACTGCCCGGAGGGGGTGTCCGCGCCGCGCGGGACGGTCGAGCCGGAGGCGACCACGGTCCCGGACGCGTTCCGCAGCTGCCAGGTGAGCGCGCCCGTCGCCGTGGTGACGACGGTGGCGCGCTTGGGGCCGTCCGGCAGGTAGCCGACCTGGTTGACGCGTACGGCCGTGGTCGCCGCCGCGGAGACGAGGACGTCCGCGGCGGCCGGTGCGGTCGTGAGACCGCCGAGAAGGAGAGTCCCTGCCAGCAGTGCGGTGGAGAGGCGTATGGGGCGGCGTAACGTCGGAGTGGTGCGGGGCATGAGCGGCTCCTGTGTGTCGTCGCGGATGGCCGCCAAGGAGAGGTGGGAGCGCTCCCACTTGACGACGTGTCGAACCATGGTCGATGGGCCGGAGATCTCGAGCGCACCGTAATGACGCCCGTCGTCACCGTCAACGGGCTCGACCGGAGCGGCGAGAAGTCGGCCGCCCGGTCAATGCGCGGAGCGCGATGTCGCTGGGCGTAACGTTCGGCGCGCTATGGTGCGGGCCCTTCGCCGACCACGGCGGCGGCTCCAACCCGCCGGTGCAGCTGTCCTGGCTGCGCGAGCGCGGGCTCGCGCCGGAGCTCTGACCGCGGATGAGCACCGCGGCGGATCGGCGGCCCGGACGGAGTCCTGCACACCGACCCGCTCGGACTCAGGAGACCTACTTCCCCTGGGCGGCCTGAGCCGTACGAAGCCGGGGCTCCGCGCCGTACAGCGCGGAGCCCCGGTCGAGTTCAGTGGTTGAGCGTCAGCCGCGGTGACGCGTTGCGGGCGAGCGTGTGGGCCTGGTCAGGCCACCAGGTGCCGGCGGGCGGGTCGACGATGCCGTACTCGGGGTCGATCGTGCCGCCGGTGTTGCGTGTGCAGCTGCCGTCGGACTCACCGGGGATCTTGATCCACAGGTAGGCGTCGACGAGCGGGACGCCGGTGTCGGCGGTGGGGCGCGGACCGAGGCCGCGACCGGGCGCGTTGCACCAGATCTCCGGGTCCCCGCTGTACTTGCCGGGCTCCGGGGTCCAGGCGCCCAGACCGTTGCGGCTGGTGTCGATGACGAAGTGCTGCAGCGCGTCGCTCGGAGGGGTGCCCACGCTCTGGTCGAACCAGGCGTCGGTCCAGCGCCAGGTGGCGGGATCGGCGGAGTCGACCGCGTTGCCCGGGGCGCCGTCGTTGGGTGCGGCGGACGAGTAGTACTGCGTGGCGCACCAGTCGGTGTGGCCGCGCGCCTCCTCGGGTCCCTCGGTGGCGAACCACATGCACTTCGCTATCCAGGTGCCGTACCTGGCGTTGTGGTCGGTGGGGTGGGTGTTGGACACGTTGAGGGCGAAGCCGTCGCTGTGACGGACGCCGGCGTCCAGCAACCGCCGCGCCATGTCGCCGACGGGCCGCCACAGGACGTTGCCCGCGTCCAGGTAGACCGCGGTGCGGGCCTTGGACTTGATGGTCCTGACCGCGTATTCGAGATCGGCGATGCGGGTCGCCGTGAGTTCGCCGGTCGGGTCCACGGTCGGCCCGCAGTCCCTGGGGAGGAGGGCAAGGCCGTCGGGCTCGACCACGACGACCGCCTTGCCGTCGCCGATGCCGGCGGCGAAGGCGTCGATCCACTTCCGGTAGGCGGCCGAGGACGCGGCTCCGCCGCTGGAGTACTGGGTGCAGTCCCGGCCGGGCACGTTGTACGCGACCAGGACGGGGGTCCGGTTCACCGCCCGGGCCTCGCGGACGAGGGTTCTCACCTTGACCCGTACTTCGTCGGGCGTGCCCTCGGTGAACCACTCGGCCTGCGGCCAGCTCGCGAGCTTGGCCATGTTCACGGCGTTCGCGAAGTCGCCGCTCCTGAAGTCGACGAGAGCCTGCTTGGCGGCCTTGCTGTGCGGGTCCACGTAGAACCGGGTGGTCGGGGTGATCCCGTCCCCGGTGGGGGCGGCCTGCGCCTGCCCCTGCGTCGCGGTGAGGGCGGCGCAGGCCGCGAGCGCCGCGAGGGCGGCAGTCGCGCGGCGCCGTAGGCTACGTGGCTTCATGAGGACTCCTGGTCGAAGGATGGGGGGAGGCGGGGCGGTGGTGCCTGTGGCCCGGTCGCGGGGCGGCGAAGTCCGGGCCACAGGAGTCTGAGGTCAGTAGCCGTAGATCATCTTGTAGGCGGCCTCGGGGAGGAACTGACCGGCCGAGGAGCCGGCCCCGACGCCGCAGTTGCCATCGGACTCACCCGGGGCCTTGATCCACAGCAGCATCTCGGCGCCACCTCCCAGCTGGGTCGGGGTGCCGATGCGGCGGCCCGCGGCGTTGCACCACTCGCCGTTGGAGCCGTTGCCGTTCCGGCTGGTGTCGACGACGAACGGCTTGGTGTAGCCGTAGCGGGCGGCCAGTTCGCTGTTCACCGAGTTGCCGTAGGCGGTGTTCTGCGCGGTCGTGTAGTAGTTGGAGATGTTGAGGGAGAAGCCGTGGGCCTGCCGGAGGCCGGCTTCGTGGAGGCGCTGGGCCATCGTCGCCGCGCTTACCCAGCCGGGGTTGCCGGCGTCGAGGTAGACCCAGGTGTTGGGCGCCTGGCGGTTGAACTCGGTGAGGGCTCCGCTGATCATGCCCTGGCGTTCGCGGATCTGCGCCTGGCTCAGACAGCCGTAGTCCGCGATGGAGTCCGGTTCGAGGACGACGGCGGCCGGGCGGCCGGCGATCCCGCCGGCGAACTGCGCGATCCAGGTCGCGTAAGCGGACGGGGAGGCGGCGCCGCCTCCGGAGTGCCCGCCGCACGTGTCGCGGTTGTAGATGTTGTAGGCGACGAGCACGGGCAGCTTGTCCGAGGAGTCCGCCGCCCCCACATACGCACCGGTGGCGGTGCCGATGGTGCCGCTCCAGGAGCCGAACCAGCGGGCCATGGGGGTGTTGGCGAGGGACGCGTTGATCGCGGGCGCCCGGCCGTCACCGGGGTTGGCGGCGACCCACTGCTTCGCGCTGGAGTTCGGGTCCACGTAGAACCCGCTGGTCATTGTGGTCGGGTCCGCCGCGTGGGCGGACGGCGCGAAGGCGAGCGCCAACGGCAGCGCGGAAAGGGCTGCCACGAGGGCGCGGACTCTGCGGCGCATGACTTGTACCTCGGTTTCCTGACGGCGGACGCGTCGCGCAGTCTCGTCCCGAGCCGGCGACGCACTGAGGAAGTGCGGTGGTACGGCGTCCCCTTGCGGCGGTGGCGCACCGGCGGGGACAACAGCACACCTCGGACGTACGGGGATTCGTGGAAGCGCTCCCACTGGAAGCGATTCCAGTGCACGCTCTGCATGCCTGGGGTGTGGCCGTATCGTGTGACGCACCGTTAAGCACTGTCAAGAGCCGTCATGTAACCCGCACTTCACACGGCGGCAAGAAGGCTTTACAGTCCTGGAACTGGAAGCGCTCCCAGTCTTCCATCAGTTCAGAGCACGGCAGGAAGGCAGATCATGGCTGAAGGTGTCCCACGCCGGCAGTCGACACTCGACGAGGTGGCCGAACTGGCCGGTGTCTCACGGTCGGTGGCCTCCCGTGTGCTCAACAACGCCCCGCACGTCAGCCGCGCCAAACGCGAGGCGGTCGAACGGGCCGTCCATCAACTCGACTATGTACCGAATCCGACGGCACGTGCGCTGGCGACTCGTCAGACGGGCGCGGCGGCCCTGGTCGTCTCGGGAGAGGATCCGTCGATCTTCGCGGATCCGTTCTTCGCCCAGGTGATCGTGGGGGCATCGGCCGCGCTGGAAGACGCCGATCTGCACCTGATGCTGTGCCTTGCCGCCTCCGACCGGGGTCGCAGACGAGTGGAGCAGCTTCTGCGGTCCAAGGGGGCCGACGGCGTGATGCTGATGGCGCTGCGCGAGGACGATCCGCTGGCCCGCATGGCCCAGGAGGCGGAGATGCCCGTCGTGTTCGGCGGGCGCCCGGTCGGTTTAAACCCCCGGTGGTACGTGGACGTCGACAACATCGGCGGAGCGCGCGCGGCGACCGAGCACCTGATCTCGGCCGGCCGGACCCGCGTGGCCACCATCTGCGGACGCCTGGACACCGAGGTCGGGCGCGCCCGGTACCGCGGCTACCGGGATGCCATGCTGGCGGCGGGCCTCGAACCGTACCCGCCGGAGGTCGGCGACTTCACCGAGTCCAGTGGAGCCGATGCCATGGCCGTCCTGCTGGTGAACCACCCCGACCTGGACGGGGTGTTCGCCGCCAGCGACAACATGGGAGTCGGCGCGCTGCGCACGCTGCGCGAGGCCGGTCGGCAAGTCCCCGGTGACGTCGCCGTGGTCGGCTTCGACGACCTCGCCGTGGCCCGGATGGCCGATCCGCCGCTGACCACGGTTCACCAGCCCATAGAGGGTCTCGGACGGGAGATGGCGCGCATGCTCGTCGCGCTCATCAACGGACAGGACCCCACCCCGCTGATGCTGCCCACGCGCCTGGTCACCCGCGCCAGCGCCTGACGAGACGCCCGGCGGTCGCCCTCGCGATCGCCGCCGTGCTCAACCTTGAGCTCAACCCCGCGCTCACCCCTGCGTTCACTCCCGTGCTCAACCCCGCACTCACCCCTGCGTTCACCCCCGTGCTCACCCGTGAGCAGTGCCCAGCCGCCCCCGGCCGACCACCTTGACAGGCCGTCAAGGGGACGGCAGGGTTTCGATGCCACCTTTTGGGAGCGCTCCCAGTCCGGAAGCAAGCTCCCAGGATGTGTTCTGGCCCCGGCCTTCGAAGGCCAACCCCCTGCGCCGATCGCCGACGAGGCGAGGCTCTGCCCGGCGTACCCCTCAACCCCCTTGACGCATCGAGGAGATGCCATGTCCCGCTCGTCCGTGCCGCGCGTCCGCACCCGCTCCGCCGCCCTCGTTTCCGCGGCCGTGGCCTTCGCGCTCGCCCTCACCGGCTGCTCGTCTTCCGGCGACGGCTCCGTCTCCGCCGACGGGAAGATCACCCTGACCGTCGGCACCTTCGGGACCTTCGGGTACAAGGAAGCCGGTCTGTACGACGAGTACATGAAGCAGCACCCCGGGATCACCATCAAGGAGAACCCGACGACCGTCGAGGGCAACTACTGGACCGCCCTGCAGACCCGGCTTTCCGGCGGCGGCCTCGACGACGTCCAGGCCCTCGAAGTCGGCCGCATATCGCTAGCCACCTCCGAGGACCTCGCCGACGCTTTCGCCGACCTGTCCGACGCCCCCGGCGTCGACAAGAAGGACTACCTGCCCTGGAATTGGGACCAGGCCACCACCGCCGACGGCAGAACGATCGGCCTTGGCACCGACGTCGGCCCGATGGCCATCTGCTACCGCCAGGACCTGTTCAAGGCCGCGGGCCTGCCCTCCGACCCCGCCTCGGTCGGCAAGCTGTGGTCGGGTGACTGGGCGAAGTTCGTCGAGGCGGGCAAGCGGTACCAGGCCAAGGCGCCCCAGGGCACCTTCTTCATGGACAGTGCCAGCGGACTGTTCAACGCCGTCGTCTCCAGCAGCCCCGTCCAGTACTACAAGGACGGCAAGCTCGCCTACAAGGACTCGGCCAGTGTGAAGACCGCCTGGGACCTGGCCGTCAAGGCCGTTCAGGGCAAGACCAGCCAGGGCCTGAAGATGTTCGACACCCCCTGGCAGACCGCGTTCTCCAAATCCACCTTCGCCACCACCGTCTGCCCCTCCTGGCAGCAGGCCAACATCCAGCAGTTCTCCGGCCCCGCCAACAAGGGCAAGTGGAACATCGCCCAGCCCCCGGCCGCCGGCAACTGGGGCGGCTCCTTCCTGGCCGTGCCCGCCTCCGGCAAGCACGTCGACGAGGCAAAGAAGCTCGTGGCCTGGCTCACCGCGCCCGAGCAGCAGGCGAAGGTCTTCCAGAAGGTCGGCACCATCCCCGCCAACCAGGCCGCCTACGACCTGCCCGGCGTCGTCGACTACAAGAACGCCTACATCGGCCCCGACGCCGCCACCGGCCAGATCTTCTCCACCGCCGCCCAGGCCATCAAGCCCGCCGAGACAGGCCCCCGCGCGGGTGACCTGACCGGGGCGTTCGGCACCGGTGTCCTGCTCATGGAGCAGAACGGCAAGAACCCGGAAGAGGCCTGGAACGCCACCGTCCGCCAGATCGACAGCACCATCCAGTAACCCTTCCCGCCCCTCCCCGGCCGTCGCCGCGGGGGAGGGGGCGGCCGGTCACTGGGGGGCCGGCCGCCCCTTCCCCGTACCGACGCGACCGGCCGTGACCACCGAAGGAACCCCCGTGGCCTCCACGACCGCACCCAGCCGCAACGGCCCCGCAGGCCGGCAAGACACCCAGCCGCCCCCGGCCCGCCCCGCCGGACCCTCGGCCTGGCGCAGCCGCCTGCACCGCTGGGACACCAAAGGCACGCCGTACGCCCTCATCGCGCCCTTCTTCCTCGTCTTCGCCGCCTTCGGCCTCTTCCCGCTGCTCTACACCGGATGGCTCTCCTTCCACCGGGTGAGCCTCTACAACGTCGACCGCGCCGAATGGGTCGGCCTGCGCAACTACACGGACCTGTTCACCGGCCAGGTCAGCCACTACTTCTGGAACGCGCTCCTCAACACCTTCACCCTCGGCGTGCTGTCCACCGTCCCCCAGCTGCTGATGGCGCTGGGCCTCGCCCACCTGCTCAACTACCGGCTCCGCGCCCGCGGATTCCTGCGGACGGCGCTCCTCGCCCCGTACGCGACGTCCGTCGCCGCCGCCACCCTCGTCTTCGCCCTGATCTTCAGCCCTGAGGGCGGCATGGCCAACTGGCTCCTCGGTCTGTTCGGCGCCGGGCCCGTGCACTGGGAGGCCGGCCGCTGGAGTTCGCAGTTCGCGATCTCCGTGATCGTCACCTGGCGCTGGACCGGCTACAACGCCCTCATCTACCTCGCGGCCATGCAGGCCGTGCCGCGCGACCTGTACGAGGCCGCCGCCCTGGACGGCGCCAACCGCTGGCAGCAGTTCCTGCATGTCACGATCCCCGCCCTGCGCCCCACGATCCTGTTCACGGTGATCGTCTCGACCATCGGCGCCACCCAGCTCTTCGGCGAGCCCTACCTGTTCGGCGGCCAGAGCGGCCACCAGGGAGGCACCGACCACCAGTACGAGACCCTCGGCATCCTCATGTACGACCAGGGCTTCCACTCCAGCATGCTCGGGCGCGCCAGCGCGGTCGCCTGGGTCATGTTCGGCCTGCTGCTGCTCATCGGGCTCGTCAACGCGCTGATCACCCGCCGCCTGCGCGCCTCCCAGTGACGTGGAGAACGACATGACCACCACCACATTCGTCCCCGACCGCCGTCACCACGCGGCGGCACGACCGTCCGCCCGCGCCGGCAGGGCCGGCGGCCAGCACCGGGCCGGGAGGCTCGCCCACATCGTGCTGGTCCTCGCGGCCCTGGCCTCGCTGTTCCCGCTGTACTGGACGCTGGTAGCGGCCTCCACCGACAGCCACGCCGTCGTCTCCAGCCCGCCGCCGATGCTGCCCGGCGGAAACCTCTTCGACAACCTCGCCTACGTATGGCACAACGCCGGCGGGCGCGGCATGGGCGTCGCCCTGCTCAACTCCACGCTCGTCGCCGGAGCCGTCACCGTCAGCACGGTGACCTTCTCCGTCCTCGCGGGTTTCGCCTTCGCCAAACTCCGCTTCCGGGGGAAGAAGGTCCTGCTCGGCCTCGTGCTGTCCACCCTCGCCGTGCCCGCGCAGCTCAGCGTCGTACCCCTTTTCATCCTGAGCAAGAACCTGGGGCTGGGCAATCACCTCGGGGCGCTGATCCTGCCCGTGCTCGTCACCGCCTTCGGTGTCTTCTTCATGCGCCAGTTCCTCTCCCAGGCGCTGCCCACCGAACTCCTGGAAGCCGCCCGCGTCGATGGCGCCAACTCCCTGCGCGTCATCTGGCATGTCGTCTTCCCCGTCGCCCGCCCGGCGATGGCGGTCCTGGGCATGCTCACCTTCGTCCAGTCCTGGAACGACTTCCTCTGGCCGATCATCGTCATGAACGGCTCCACCAACCCCACCGTCCAGGTCGCTCTTGCCGGACTGGGCACCGGGTGGTCCACCGACTGGTCCGTCATCACCGCAGGAGCGCTCATGGGCACCCTGCCCCTCCTCCTTGTCTTCGCCCTCTTCGGCCGTCACATCGTCGGCGGCATCACCCAGGGCGCCATTAAGGGCTGACCCCCTCCTTCTCTCTAAGTCCCACATCTCCCGTCGAAGGAATGCTTCGCCATGCCCGCAACCCCCGTCACCACCCGCGTCCCCGCAGCCGTCGACCGACTGCAGTTCCCGCCCGGCTTCCTGTGGGGCGCGGCCACCGCCGCCTATCAGATCGAGGGCGCCGCCGCCGAGGACGGCCGCACCCCCTCCATCTGGGACACGTTCTCCCGCACCCCCGGCAAGGTCGCGAACGGCGACACCGGCGACATCGCCTGCGACCACTACCACCGCTACCGCACCGATGTCAGCCTGATGTCCCACCTCGGCCTCCAGGCCTACCGCTTCTCCTTGTCCTGGCCCCGCATCCAGCCGGGTGGCCGGGGTCCCGCCAACCCCGCCGGCCTCGACTTCTACCGCCGGCTCGTCGACGAACTTCTCGACGCCGGAATCCAGCCGGTGGCCACCCTCTACCACTGGGACCTCCCGCAGGCACTGGAGGAGACAGGCGGCTGGACGGTACGCGAGACCGCCGAACGCTTCGGCGAGTACGCGGCCCTGGCCGCAGACGCCCTCGGCGACCGGGTCGCGCTGTGGACCACCCTCAACGAACCCTGGTGCTCGGCCTTCCTCGGCTACGGCTCCGGCGTCCACGCCCCCGGCCGCACCGACCCCGCCCACGCGCTGCGCGCCGCCCACCACCTGAACCTCGCCCACGGCCGTGCTGCCGCCGCCCTGCGGGCGACCCTGCCTGCCCAAGCCCAGCTCGCGGTCTCTCTCAACCTGCATCAGGTCCGCCCGCTCACCACCGACCCCGCCGACCTCGACGCCGCCCGCCGCATCGATGCCGTGGGCAACCGCATCTTCACCGGGCCGATGCTCTCCGGCTTCTATCCGGCCGACCTCCTCGCCGACACCGCCCACATCGTCGACTGGAACACCCTCGTCAGGCCGGGCGACGAGGCCGCCATCGCCACCCCCATCGACCTCCTCGGCATCAACTACTACACTCCCGCCGTCGTCTCCGCTCCAAGCCCCGGAGGCGCCGCGGTCAACCACGCCCACGGCGAGAGCGACCACTCCCCGTGGCCCGGCTCCGAGGACGTCAACTTCCACCTCCCGCCCGGCGACACCACCGACATGGGCTGGAGCATCGACCCCACCGGCCTGTACGACCTCCTCATGGACACGTCCCGTGCCCACCCCGGCCTCGCCCTGGCGGTCACCGAGAACGGCGCGGCCTTCCCCGACCGCCCCACGGCAGACGGGGAGGTCCATGACCACGACCGGATCGACTACCTCCACCGGCACCTCGCCGCCGTCCACCAGGCCATCGCCGACGGTGCCGACGTACGCGGCTACTTCCTCTGGTCCCTGCTCGACAACTTCGAGTGGGCCTACGGATACGAGAAGCGCTTCGGAGCCGTCCACGTCGACTACGCCACCCAGCTGCGCACTCCGAAGGCGAGTGCCCGCTGGTACGCCGGGGCCATCGGCGCCAACTCGGTGCCGGCTCTCTGAGCTCCGGGCGGGTTTCGAAAGTTTCGCCTCCCTGCCGGACCATGGACACCGTGACGTGCTGCACGCCCCGACCGCACGCATGAGGCCGGCCCCGCTGCCCGAAAGGGCGGCGGGGCCGGCCGGGTACCACCCGTCCCTGGCGGAATCACTGGACGGCGTGCGGGAGGGCCTCGAAGTCGGCATGCAGGCGCCGGTGATGGTCCACCTGACGCACCGGACCGGACAGGGTCACCCGGGCGGTCAGCCGCGTATCCGTGCTGGAGGCGCTGAGCCTCAGTTCGAGCTCTCCCGGTTCGACGGTGCGCGTCCCCGTCCTGCCGGTGAACGACGCGAGGTCCGCGGGGACGACCGAGCGGATCCGCCTCCTCTCGCCGGGGGCGAGGCCGATGCGTAGGTACCCGATGAGTCTCTGTACGGGCTGGACCACGGACGCCACCGGGTCGTGCAGATAGAGCTGTACGAGTTCGGTGCCGGCGCGGTCGCCGGTGTTCGCCACGGTGAAAGCGAGCCGCACTTCGCCGTCCGTGGGGATCTCGGTGTCCTCCACGGCCAGGTCGCTCCAGTGGAAGGTGGTGTAGGTGAGGCCGTGTCCGAAGCCGAAGGCCGGACTCGGGTCGATGCTGGAGACCTCGCTGGTGTGGCCGAGGCGGGAGGCCAGGTAGGTCGACGGCTGGGCGCCGGGGTGGCGGGGCACGCTGACGGGCAGTCGGCCGCTCGGGTTCGTCCGTCCGCTGAGGACGGAGGCGATGGCGGCTGTTCCGGCCTCGCCGGGGAAGAACGACTGCAGGACGGCGGCGGACTCGTCGGCCGCACGGCCCAGGGCGTAGGGCCGGCCGGTCAGCAGGGTCGTCACGACCGGTGTTCCGGTGTCGAGGAGGGCGTCGAGCAGCTGCTGTTGCACTCCGGGAAGGACGAGGGACTCGGCGTCGCAGCCCTCGCCGCTGGTGCCCCGCCCGAAGAGCCCGGCGCGGTCACCGAGAGCCGCCACGACGACGTCGGCGCGGCGGGCGAGTGCGAGCGCCTCGGCGAAGCCCTCGGTCCCGGCGTCGTCGATGCCGGTTCCGTGCGCCACGAGGACATCGGCGGTGGGGAACTCCTCGACGAGGGCCTCGTGCAGGGTGGGCAGGTCGATGCCGAGAGGGGCGTCGGGGTGCTGTCCGCCGACGTGGACGGGGAAGGAGTAGCAGCCGAGGACGGCCGTGGGAGCCTCGGCATTGGGGCCGATCAGGGCGATCCGGCGGGGGGTGCGCGGGTCGAGCGGCAGGGTGCCGTCGTTGCGGAGCAGCACGACGGCCCGTTCGGCGATGCGGCCGGCCAGCCCGCGGTTGGCGGCCGTGTCCAGGTCGACAGTGCCCCGGAGGGAGTCGGGGGCGGCTGTGGTGTCGACCCCGCGCAGTGCCGGGGGTACCGGGCTCCATTCGGGGTCGAGGAGCCCGAGCCGGACCTTCTGGAGGAGGACTCGCCGTACGGCCCGATCCACGAGCGCCTCGGAGACGTTCTCTTGCCGGACCATGTCCAGGAGGGGCGCTCCGAAGGCCTTGACCGTGGGGAGCTCCACGTCGACGCCTGCGGTGAGGGCGGTACCGGCCGCGTCGCCGAACGTGCCGGCGACGCCGTGCAGGGTCTTCAGGAACGCGATGCCGAAGTAGTCGGCCACTACGGTTCCGGTGAAGCCCCAGGTGTCCCTCAGGAGTCCGGTGAGGAGCTGCTCGTCGGCGGCCGAGGGAATGCCGTCGGTGTCCGTGTAGGCATGCATCACCGACCGGACGCCGCTCTCCCGGACCGCCATCTCGAACGGCGGCAGGATCACGTCGGCCAGTTCCCTGGAGCCCATGCCGACCGGGGCGAGGTTGCGGCCCGCCCGGGAGGCGGAGTAGCCGGCGAAGTGCTTGAGCGTGGCGACGATCCCGGCGGACTGCAGCCCTTGGACGTAGGCGGTGGCGATCGTCCCGACGAGGTACGGGTCCTCGCCGATGGTCTCCTCGACGCGTCCCCAGCGCGCGTCGCGGACGACGTCGAGGACGGGGGCGAGCCCCTGGTGCACGCCGACCGCGCGCATGTCGTGGCCGATGGCCGCGGCCATCTCCCGTACGAGCTCCGGGTCGAAGGTGGCTCCCCACGAGAGCGGGACGGGATAGGCGGTGGCGCCCCAGGCCGCGAAGCCGGCGAGGCATTCCTCGTGCGCGACGGCCGGGATGCCGAAGCGGTTGGCGGCGGTGATCCGTTGCTGCGTCCGCATCAGCGAAAGGGCGCCGAGGGCGGGGTCGACGGGGACGGTTCCGAAGGGACGGGTGAGCTGGCCGAGACCGTCGGGCAGCAGGTCGTCGAGGTCGACCGGCTCCTCCATGTCGTGCTGGTGCGGCGCGACTTCGGCGCCTTCGTCGGAGGCGCCGACCCACACGCCGTACAGCTGGGCGGTCTTCTCCTTCAGGGTCATCTCGCGGATCAGTGCGTCGACTCGGGCTTCCGCGCTCAGTGCGGGGTCGCGCCAGGTGGGGTGCGGGGCTTGAGGCTGTGTGGCCACGTCGTCGGTCACTTTCCTCCGACTCCCATCAGACCCTGGACCAGGGCACGACGGGCGAACAGATAGACGAGCAGGATGGGGAGCATGGAGAGGACGACGGCCGCGAGGAGACCGGGGATGTCGACGCCGTGTTCCGTCTGGAAGTCGTACAGGCCCATCGTGATGACCTTGTTCTCCGAGGACTGGGTGAGGACGAGGGGGAACAGGAAGCCGTTCCAGGCCTGGAGCGAGGAGAACACGACGATCGTGGACAGACCGCTCTTCGACAGGGGCAGCACCAGCTGGACGAAGATCCTCCAGGGCGTGGCCCCGTCGACGGTCATGGCCTCGTACAGCTCGGGCGTGATGTCCCGCATGACGCCGGAGAGGATCAGGGCGCAGACGGGCATGGCGAAGGCGGCGGTCGGCAGGATGACGCCGAGGAGGTTGTCGTAGAGCCCTGCCTCGTTGATGAGGTAGAAGATCGGGACGATCACGGCCTGGGACGGGATGGCCAGGCCGAGCAGGAAGAGGCGGAAGATCCGGCTGGTGGCCTTGCCGTCGCTTCGGACGATGGCGTATGCCAGGGGCGGCACGAGGAGCAGGACGATGCCGACCACGCAGACCGTGACGATCAGCGTGTTGAGGAAGTACTGAGCGAAGCCGTCGCCGAGGTCGTTGACGTAGTTGTCGAGGGTGAAGTGTTCGGGGAGGGCGAGGGGGCCGTTCGCCGCGTAGTCCGTACGGGACTGGAAGGTGGCGACCAGCATGACGTACAGCGGCAGGCCGACCACGAACAGCCAGATCAGCGAGCCGAAACCGGCCAGGTAGTTGGGGCGGGCCCTCATCACACGCCCTCCATGGTGCTGCGCATCTTGTCGTAGCCGGTCAGGCGCACCATGACCAGGGAGACGAGGGTGGCGACGAGGACGAGGAGCAGCGCGATCGCGGAGGCCGCTCCGAAGTCGAAGCTCTTGAAGGCCTTCTGGTACATGTAGTAGGCGCTGTTCGTGGTGTCGGTGCCGGGTCCGCCCTGGGTGAGGATCAGGACGGTGTCAAAGGTCGTGAGTCCGCCGACCACCATCAGGATCATCGAGGTCACGATGGAGTTGCGCAGCTGCGGCAGCGTGATGTGGAAGAACTGGCGGACCGTGCCCGCGCCGTCGATCTGGGCGGCCTGGTAGAGGACGTGGGGGATGGCCCGCGCGGCGCCCTGGTAGATCAGGGTGTGCAGGGGTGTGAACTGCCAGGTGCTGACGAAGACGAGGACTCCGACGGCGCCGGCCTGCATGCCGAAGAGGTTGCCGTCGCCGAAGAGCCACTTCGCCTGAGCGGGGACACCGAAGTTGGGGTCGAGCACGGCGCGCCACAGGACGGAGACGGCGGTGATGGAGAGCAGGAGCGGGACGAAGTAGATGGCGGAGAGGACGGCCCGGTTGCGCTGCGGGCCGGCGGCCCAGACGCCGAGCAGGATGCTGATCGGTGTCTGGACGACGACGCCGAGGACGGTCAGCAGCAGGCTCAGCCAGAGGCTCTTCATCATCACGGGGTCGTCGAGCAGTCGGGTCCAGTTGTCCAGGCCCGCGAACTCCGGGGAGCCGAGGCCGTTCCAGCGGGTGAAGGACAGTACGACGACCAGGAAGAGCGGCACGATGGCGAACAGGCCGAAGAAGACGGCGGCGGGCGCCGCCCAGGCGAATCCCGGGCGGCCCACACCGGTCGCGGGGCGGCTGGGCCGCGCGGGGCGGCCGGCCTTCTCGGCGCTCTCCGCGGCGGGGGCTGTGGCAGTGGTCATGTCAGGCGTTCCGGGGGTCAGGCCGCGGGCAGGCTCTGCATGGCGGCGACGAAGGCGTCGGGGCTCATCTGTCCGTTGAAGAACTGCTGGACGGCCTGGTGGATGGTGGTGGTGGCGGCGGGCGGGTAGGCCTGGTCCCAGGAGAGCTGGAAGGCCGGGGCCTTCTTCACCAGGTCGTACTGGTACTTCGAGTAGGCCGGGCTGGCGGAGCCGTCCAGGAACTGGGGGGTGTTGGTGGTGGTGGGCAGGTTGCCGATGCCGAGCTGGCTCTTGACGAACTCGTCCGAGTACATGAGCTTCAGGAACTCGGCCACGGCCTCGGGATGCTCGGTGTTCTTCAGGACCGAGTAGAAGTTGTTGGTGTTGCCGGCCAGGTTGGCCGGGTCGCCCTTGCCGCCCTCGACGGTCGGGAAGGCGCCGTAGCCGAGGTCGTTCTTCACGAAGTCCGGGTAGGCGTCCTGGAGGGTGGAGTACTCCCAGGAGCCCATGAGTTCGAAGGCGGCCTTTCCGGTGGCCAGCAGGGCGGGGGAGCCGCCGTCGGTGAACTTGACCGAGTCGTAGTTGGTGCCGAAGGCGCCGGCGTCGATCAGCTCCTTGAGCATGCCGAGGGCCCTCTTGCTGTCGGGACTCGCCCAGACGCTCTTGTCTCCGGCCACGGCCTTCTGGAAGAGGTCGGGGCCGGCCACCCGGTCGTAGATGTACTGGAACCACATCTGGGTGGGCCACTTGTCGCCGCCGCCGAGCGCGATGGGGGTGACGCCCTTGGCCTTGAGCGCCTTGACGGCGGCCAGGAGCTCGTCCCAGGTGCGCGGGGCGTTGACACCGGCCTCCGTCAGCACCTTCTTGTTGTTGAACAGAAGGACGGGCTGGGTGCCGCGCATGGGTATGCCGTAGGGCTTGCCGTCGACGACCGCGGTGTTGAAGACCGACGGCAGGAAGTTGGACTTCAGGCCCGGGTCCTTGGCGATGAAGTCGTCGAGCGGCATGAGCAGGCCGGCGTCGACGTAGGGCTTGATGCTGCCCCCGCCCCAGTTGAAGAACACGTCCGGCGCCTGCTTGCCGCTGATGATCGTCTGCAGCTTGGACTGGTAGTCGGCACCGGGGATGGTGTCGAGGACCGCCTTGACCTTCGAGGTCTTGTTGAAGGTGTCGACCAGCTGCTTCTCCACCTTGTTGGCGGCATCGCCGTACACCAGGACATGGATCTTGTCCGAGTCGCCGTCGGCGGAGTCCCCCGAGCCGCCGCAGGCCGCCAGGGACAGGGTCATGGCCAGTGACGCCCCGCCGACCACAGCGGTTCTCAAGAGCCGTATGTGCCGCTTCATCGCCTCACCCTTTCGAAAGAGTTTCGCTGTGAAGTTCGAAACTTCACGCTGCCGGACGCTAAGGCGGCTGCGACGAAGGGGTCAACCCTCCGGCGGAGAGTTATCAAAGCGTGACTATGTCGACGCGCAGAGCTGTGCTTTATGCTGCTCAGATGCGAGACGGCGAGGAGAACAGGCGAATCAGGCTGGCGGAAGTGGCGCAGCAGGCCGGTGTATCGCTTTCGACAGTTTCGAAAGTTCTCAACGGCCGGCAGGACGTGTCACCGGCCACGCGTGGCAAGGTGGAGCGGCTTCTCGAGGCGCACTCGTACCGCCGGACCACCCGCGTCGCCCGGGAGGCGCCCCTCATCGAACTCGTCTTCCACGAGCTCGACAGCGTGTGGTCGATGGAGCTGATCCGAGGGGTGGAGAACCTCGCCAAGGCCCACCAGGCGAGTGTGGTGCTCACCGAGAGCGGCACCCGGCATGCACCTGCGCCGGACTGGATCGAAGGAGTGCTGCAACGCCGGCCGATCGGCGTGGTCCTGGTGTTCTCCTCCCTCCCCGACGCCGTCAAGCGCCAGCTCGACGCGCGGTCGATCCCCTTCGTGATCGTCGACCCGGCGGGCGACCCCGAACCGGACGTGCCGTCCGTCGGCTCCGCGAACTGGTCCGGCGGCGTCGCCGCGACCCGTCACCTGATCGACCTCGGTCACCGCCGCATCGGCATCGTCACCGGCCCCGAGGACATGCTGTGTTCCCTGGCCCGGCTCGACGGCTACCGGTCCGCCCTGAACATGGCCGGCCTGGAGCACGACGCCTCCCTCGTCCGGTTCGGCGACTTCCACGTCGAAGGGGGATACGCGCGGGCGATGGAGCTGCTGCAGAGGCCGGACCGGCCCACGGCCATCTTCGCCGGAAGTGACCTGCAGGCGCTCGGCGTCATGGAGGCGGCCCGGGTGTGCGGGCTGCGCGTGCCCGAGGACCTGTCCGTCGTCGGGTACGACGACGTGATGATCGCGCGTTGGTCGAGCCCCCCGCTCACCACGATCCACCAGCCGCTGCGCGAGATGGGCGAGGAAGCGGTACAGATGCTGCTCCGCCTGCGTGCAGGGGAGCCCTCGGTGACGCGCATGGAGCTCGCGACAAGCCTCGTCGTCAGAAAGAGCACCGCCCCGCCGTCGGCGTAGTCGGCGATTGCCGGGACGCGATCCGCGGGATCGACGTCGTGAACCGCCATGCCGGACGGCTGAGTACGCCGAGGTTCGGCGGCCGGGTGGCGCGCTCGGCCACGGGACGGATCGGCTCAGACGCGGCTGACAGGTCCGCGCCGCCGCCCGCCCTGCGGGGCCGTGGCCATGGCCGTGACGGCGAGGACGGAGAGCAGAATCAGCGCGCAGGCCGGGGCCAGCACCGTCCAGGGGGCGAGTTCGGCGTAGGGCTGGTTCTCGGAGAGGAGCCGTCCCCATTCCGGGGTGGGGGGCTGTTCGCCGAGGCCGAGGAAGCCGAGGGAGGCCAGGACCAGGACGGCGGTGGGCAGGCGTAGCAGGCCATTGCGCAGAAGGGGTCCGGTGATGGCGGGGAGGAGGTGGCGGCGGAGGAGATGGAGCCGTCCGGCGCCGAGGGAGAGGTCGGCGGCGATGTGGCCGCTCGCCCTCTCCTGTTCGAACAGGGCGGCGGTCTGGGCTGCGTACGGGCTCCAGCCCACCATGCACACGGCGAGCGCCGCGCCCCACACGGACGGGCCGGTGGCCGCCGTGACGAGGAGTCCGGCAAGGACGGCGGGCATGGTCGCGACGACGTCGGTCAGGCCCGTGCTGAAGCGCGGGACGAGGCCGAGCAGGAGGCCGGTCAGCGCGCTGAGCGCGGTCACGGCGAGTGCGACGGTCGCTGTGCGCACGGCACCGTGGCCCAGCCACGCCAGCAGGTCGCGGCCGAGGGAGTCGGTGCCGAGCGGATGGGCGGGGGAGGGCGGAAGCAGGCGGGCGGCCGTGTCGACGTAGAGGGGGTCGCGCAGCAACCCGGCCACCACGAGCGTGAGGAGAGCCAGGGCGCAGCCGGTGGCGACGAGGCGTCGGCCCCGGCCCGCCGGTAGTTCTGCTCGTGGCAGGGCCGGCAGGGCGCCGTCGCGCAGGGGCCCGCCGAGGAGAGCGCGGCGCAGGGCCTGGACGAGGGGGCCGGCGGTGGTGCCGAGTAGGACGAGGGCGAGTGTCGCGGTCTGCAGCGGAGGCAGGTCCTGGGCGATGGCGGCGTCGAGGGCGAGGCGGCCGAGGCCGGGGATGTCGAAGACGCGTTCCACGGCGACGGCGCCGCCGACGAGGGCCACGACGGTGGGCAGCAGCTGGGGCAGTACGCCGGGCAGGGCGCGGCGCAGCGCGTGCCGGGCGGTGTGTCCGGGCGGGAATCCGACGGCGTGCCAGGTCCAGGCCCACGGTTCGTGGAAGGCGGCGGGCAGGGCCTGGTCGAGCAGACCGCCGATCACCGCTCCGGAGGGCACGCCGAGCGCGAGGGCGGGCAGCACCATCGACGCCGGTCCCTCCCAGCCGCCGGATGGCAACCAGCCCAGCCACACCCCACACACCAGGGAGAGGAGGGAGGCGAGCAGGAACTTGGGGAGTGCGGCCACGACCGCGGCGGAGGCACCCGTACGCTCGCGGCGCAACCGTCGCCGTGCTCCGAGGTGCACGGTGCGGGTAGCGAGGAGGGCGGTCACGAGCAGGGTGACGAGGAGAGCGCCCAGCATCAGCGTGACGGAGACGCCGAGTGCCGCCGTCACCTGGGGCAGGACGGGTTCTCCGGACACCCACGAGGTGCCCGCCTCGCCGCGTGGCAGCCCGCCGAGCCAGTCGGCGAGGTGCGCGAAGGGGCCTTCGTCGAGGCCGAGTTCGGCGCGTACGGCGGCGAGGTCGGCGGGCGCGGGGTCCTGCTCGGCGGAGCGGGCGCGCAGGACGGTCAGGGCGGGGTCGGTCCGGGACAGCCAGGGCAGCAGGGCCACGACGGTCAGGAGCGCGGCGCCGGCTGCCCCGCGGCCGGTGCCCGCCCGCCACCCGGGCGGCACTGATCCTGCTCATTGGCCTCGCTCTCGTACGGGCCCACGGGAGCGGTCATGAGGCTGTGGTCGCGCCGGTCCTTGGGACGATGCCTCCAGCGCCTCGCAGGTGACGCAGTTCGCCGGCGCCGCGGCCAGGTCACCGTGCGACTCGGGCAGATGCGCTCCTGTTGGAAGGAGCTCCTCCGTCCTTCGGCCTGAGGCAGACGACGACGAAGTGGAGCCAGGATCATCCTGGCTCCACTCCATGGTGCGGGCGTGTCACTGGAACTGTGCGAAGAACCTCCAGATCTCTCCCTTGGTCCAGGTTGCGACGCCGCTCTCGTCGGGGGAGCCGTCGACCGGACCGGGCAGGTGGCCTCCGTCGAACGCGGCCCATTGGACCGGGTACCCGGCACGGCAGCCCGAGTAGGTGGTGGTGACGTGCGTCCGGCTGCCCGGGGCCGGCTCGCGCGGGCTCTGGGGAGTACAGCCGTTGTTGCTGACGAACTTGTCACGCAGGGACCGTCCTTGCGCGATGCTGAGGACGGAGTCGCCGATGCCGTGGATTCCGAAGTAGGCGATGGGCTGGGTGCCGCCGCTGCACCCGCTGATCTGGGCGCCGGAGATGACCGCGACAGCCCTGAAGGTGTTCGCCCGGGCGCATGCGAGTGCGTAGCTCATACCGCCGCCCCAGCTGAATCCCGTGGCGAAACGCTGTGCCGGGTTGACGCAGAGTCCGCCCTCGATGCGCCGGATCATGTCGTCGACGAAGGTGACGTCCTCACCGCCCGAGTTGGCCCAGCCGTTGCCGAGGCCCTGGGGGGCGACGAGGATCGCGCTGTTCTTGGACTGTTCCTGCTGGCCGTAGTAGGACCAGGCGTTCCCGCTCGTTCCGCCCGAGGCGACTTCGCCGGCGGTTCCGCCCCTCCAGTGGAACGCGAAGATCAGCCGGTAGGGATGGGTGTTGTTGTAGTTGTCGGGAACCCTGAGGATGAAGCCGCGGCTCTTACCGCTGCTCTGAATCGTGTGCGTACCGCTCGCCAGGGTCGGGGCGCTGCCGCATCCGCCGCCACCGGACGGCAGCTTGACCATCTGCCATTGCTGATTGGCGCCGCCCCAGTCGGTGTACTGGACGACGCTGCCGCCGTCGGCGGTGGAGCCGCCCTGCACCTCGACGGCCTTGCCGCTGTTGCGGTTGATCAACCTGACGTGGCCCGCGTCGGAGTCGGCCAGGCGGAACTGCTGGTTGGTTCCGTTGCCGTCGGCCCACTGCGCGATCGCGGCACCGTCGGCGGTCGAGGCGCCGGCCACGTCGAGGACCTTGCCCGAATGCCGGGCCTTGAGCCGGTAGAACCCGCCGCCGGAGTCCACGAACTGCCACTGCTGGTTGGCTCCGTCGCTGCGCGTCCACTGGTTGACCCGCGCGCCGTCGGCGGTGGACACGCCAGAGACGTCCAGCGCCTTGCCACTGTTGCGATTGACCAGGACGTACCAGGCATTGGTGTCCACGGTCGCCGCCTCGGCGGGCGTCGGCTTCACCGCGACGAGCATGCCGAGCGCAAGGGTCGCCGCCACCACGGCAGCTAACCGGGACCACCAGCGATGTCTTTGTGGATGGGCGGGGGAAGCCGCACCGTAGGTCTTCATCGGTTCACCTTTCGCTGTGGCAGGTCAGGTGCGGGTCCAGCGTTGGTTGCTGCCGTTCCAGCAGGAGTAGAGCTGGATCAGGGTGCCGTTGGCGGTGCCGTTGGCGGCGGCGTCAAGACAGAGGCCGGACTGGACGCCGACGATGGATCCGTCGGAGTTGAGGCGCCATTTCTGGTTGTCGCCACCCCAGCAGCTGTAGATCTGGACCTTGGCGCCGTTGCCGGTGCCGGCGGCGTCCAGGCACTTGTCGCCGTAGACCCGGAGCTCACCTTCGGCGGTGTGGGTCCACTGCTGGTTGGTGCGGTTGTTGCAGTCCCACAGGTTGAGCTGGGTGCCGTCGGTGGTGCTGGCACCGGGCACGTCCAGGCAGCGGTTCGAAGCGACGCCCTTGATCTGTCCGGAACCGGGCGTGGGGGGCGGATTGGGGTTGGGGGAGGCGGCGTTGAGTGCGTTGAGAACGGAGGTGTAGGCGGGCTTCTTGCTGCCGTCGCCGTTGAACAGCAGCGGCGAGTGCTCCGGTCGCCAGGAGTCGGTGTCGCGCACCCCCCAGACGGTGATGCCGAGGCAGCGCGGGACCGCCAGGCAGTCGTTGGTCACGTTGGCGTAGGTCGTGCCCGAGGCGCCCTGGATGTCGAGTTCGGTGACAGCCACATCGACGCCGAGGGCGGCGAAGCTCTGCAGGGTGGTGCGGAAGTTGCTGTTGTACGGGCTGTCGCTGTTGAAGTGCGACTGGAAGCCGACGCAGTCGATCGGCACGCCGCGCTGCTTGAAGTCTCGGACCATGGCGTACATGGCCTGGGTCTTGGCCCAGGTCCAGTTCTCGACGTTGTAGTCGTTGTAGCAGAGCTTGGCGGCCGGGTCGGCGGCGCGCGCGGTGCGGAAGGCGACCTCGATCCAGTCGTTGCCGGAGCGCTGCAGGTTGGAGTCGCGCCGGGCTCCCGAACTGCCGTCGGCGAAAGCCTCGTTCACGACGTCCCACTGGACGATCTTGCCCTTGTAGTGGGCCATCACGCCGTTGATGTGGTTGATCATCGCCTGGCGCAGCGCGCTGCCGCTGAGGCTCTGCATCCAGCCGGGCTGCTGGGAGTGCCAGGCCAGGGTGTGGCCGCGTACCTGCTTGCCGTTCTGCACCGCCCAGTTGTAGACGCGGTCACCGGCGGCGAAGTTGAACTGGCCCTGCTGGGGTTCGGTGGCGTCGATCTTCATCTCGTTCTCGGCCGTCACCGAGTTGAACTCGCGGCTCGCGATCGTCGTGTACGCCGAGTCGCTGAGCCTGCCCGAGGCGATGGCGGTGCCGAAGTAGCGGCCGCTCTGTGCCGCCGCGCTGCCGAGTGTGCTCTCGGCGGCTTGTGAGGTCTGCGGCGCCACCAGCACGGCGGCCGAACCGAGGACGCCGACGATCAGAGCCGCACAGACGCTGCCGATCTTCCGGCGGACGGTGGACGGTGGAATGGTACTTGAGCGCATGAATGAGCCTCCAGGATGGAAATCACGGAAGGATTTGAGCGCGGCAGAATGAACTGCGTGAACGACGCCCTTGTCCCTTTGATAAAGGGCACGCATCACCAGGGCGTAACGATTTCAAGGCGGGTGCCCGGGAATTCGGACAGGGGGCGTCACCGCCTTGTGACTCAGTGTGGAAACCCTGCAGAAACATGTCAAGAGTTTCGAAAAAATTTCGGGATTCTTTCCCCTGGAGCAGCTCCCGTAGCGGCTTCCGGCAGTATCAAGGTGTGCCGAAAATCTTTCGATGAGGAGGCCCCTGACCGGCCCGTGTTGACATCCTCGATGGTCCATTGCATTCGCATTCGGACAAGCAGAGAGGAATCCGGGTCAGGCGCGGATGTCAGAGCCGATAAATGGGCGCTGGATGTGAATGGCGGCTCCTGAGGAGAGATCCCGCCATAAGCGAGCATTTAGTCCGGTTCGCATCTCCGGGACGCCGATATCCGGCGCCCCGGAGGCCGGTCGATGGGCTCTCCTAAGGACGGGGCGGGGCCGTGGAGAGCCGGACCTTGAGTTCGGTCGAGAGTTCCATCCGAGGGCTGACCAAGGGCTGGTCCTCCAGAAGCTGGAACAGCGTGCGGGCGGCGAGCCGGCCCATCTCCTCCAGCGGCTGGCGCACCGTCGTCAGCGGCGGTGACAGCCATTCGCACATCGGCAGGTCGTCGAAGCCGACCACGCTGAGGTCCCGCGGGATGCTCAGTCCGCCCTGCCGGGCGGCTTCGTAGACGCCCATCGCCTGCTGGTCGCTACCGGCGAAGATGGCGGTCGGTGGCTCGGGGAGGGCGAGTAGTTCCCGGGCGCCCTGGAACCCGCCCTCGTGCTGGAAGTCGCCGAACCGGATCAGGTCGCGGTCGACCTCGATCCCGGCCCGCTCCAGCGCGGTCCGGTACCCGTCGATGCGGGCCTGGCTGCAGAGCATCTCCTTGCGCCCGCCGATCGTGGCGATCCGGCGGTGCCCCAGCTCCAGCAGGTGCTCGGTGGCGGCGAGGCCACCCGCCCAGTTGGTCGCGCCGATGCTCGGCACACCGTTGCCAGGCAGATCGATCGGGTCGATGACGACCAGCGCCACCCCGGCCCGTTCGACCTGGGCGCGCTGGGCGTGGGTGACCGAGGTGGTGACGAGGATGACACCGTCGCTGTGGTGCAGGACCGGCAGTGTGGCCCAGCTCGACGGCGTGGCCTCGCCCGGCGGGACGAGCGACACGACGGTGCCGACGCTCCGCCGGGCGCACTCGGCCTCGACGCCGCGCAGTATCTCCACCGCCCACGCGCTGTCCAGACCGCCGATGATCAGGTCGACGAGGCCCGATCTGCGGGCCCTGCCCTGCCGGCCGGGCGGGAGGTAGTTGTGAGATCGCAGCAGGCCCTCGATCCGTTCGCGTGTCGAAGGTGCGACATCGGAGCGGCCGTTGATCACCTTGGACACGGTGGCCTGGGAGACCCCTGCCTCCGCGGCGATGACGGCCAGGGTCGGACGCTGCTCGCTCAACTTCTCTCCTCTGCGCGCGGACGCCTTCAGCTGGCGACAGGTATCGCAAACTTTCGAAGAGTTTCTGGTCGGCGCGACTGCTTGTCAAGCCCGAGAACAGTCGCTGCTTCTAGATAAGTTGGCGACAGGTCTTGACCGAGGAGCCCCGCGTTTCTAGTTTGTGGCAGCACAGAATTCGAGAGTATTTCGAAACATTTTCGGGCGCGAAACCGGCATTCCCCACTCCGGAGGTCCCATGGCCAGCACCCCCCTGAGCCGACGAAGCTTCCTGGCGCTCTCGGGCTTGACCGCACTGTCCGTCTCCATGGCCGCGGCCTGCGGCGTCGACGACTCCGGCGGCAAGCCGGCGGCCGACGGCAAGGTGACGTTCGAGTGGTGGAACATCGCCACGACGGAACCGGGCAAGTCCCTCTTCCCGCAGATCTCCTCGGCGTTCACGTCCGCTCACCCGAACATCACGATCAGGACGACCTCGTTGGAGAACGAGGCGTTCAAGTCGAAGCTGACCGCGACCACTTCCTCGGGCAAGCTCCCCGACGTCTTCCAGACCTGGGGCGGCGGCGTGCTGCAGCAGCAGGTCGACGCGGGGCTGGTCGAGGACCTCACCGACGTGTTCGGCTGGTCGTCCGACCTCATCCCGGTCTCGCTGCAGGCCTATCAGTTCGGGGGCCGGACCTACGGGGTGCCCTACGACGTCGGCATGGTCGGCTTCTGGTACAACAAGAAGCTCTTCGCCAAGGCCGGGATCACCGCTCCGCCGGCCACCTGGGCCGAGCTCCTCGAAGACGTCAGGAAGCTCAAGACGGCGGGCATCACTCCGATCGCCCTCGCGGGCAAGGAGAAATGGCCAGGCCACTACTACTGGGCCTACCTCGCGATGCGCGTCGCGGGCCTCCCCGCGCTGCAACAGGCCGCGACCACCAAGGACTTCACCGCCGCCGGCTTCGTGCAGGCGGGCACCCACCTCAAGGAGCTGGTCGACCTCCAGCCGTTCCAGACAGCCTTCCTCGGGGCCGGCTACGCCACCCCCGGCGGCCAGGCCGCGACCATGGGCAACGGCAAGGCCGCCATGGAACTGATGGGGCAGTGGGGACCGTCGGTGCAGAAGGACGCGGGCGCCGACCTCGGAGCGGACCTGGGCTTCTTCCCCTTCCCGACGGTCGACGGCGGTGTCGGCCAGGTCACCGAGGTGTTCGGCGGTGGCGGCGGCTTCGCTCTGCGCAAGGGCGCCCCGAAGGAGGCGTTGGACTTCCTGAAGTTCCTCGTTCTGGAGAACGAGTCCAAGCTGCTGGCCTCCAACGGCTATCTGCCGGTGGTCAAGGGTGCGGAGCGCCAGCTCACCGACGCCAACCGGAAGGTGGTGGCCGACAGCCTGGTCAAGGCGACGGGCTTCCAGCTCTTCCTCGACCAGGCCTACCCGCCGGCGGTCGGCCAGGAGGTCAACGACAGCGTCGCCGACCTCATCGCGGGCAGGAAGACGCCCGAGCAGGTCACCAGGTCGATCACGGAGGCTGCGAAGGGTGCCTAGCTCCGCATCCACCCTGGCCGAGGAGCGAACGGAGGACGTCGTGCCGTTGCGCCCGCCCACCCCGGCCCGGTCGCTCCTGCGCGGGTGGGGAAGCTGGGCGTCGGTCGCCTGGTTCCTCGTCCCGGCTCTGGTCCTCTTCCTCGTCTTCGTCCTTGCTCCGATCGTCGTCGCCGTCTACACCGGCTTCTTCAAGTGGGGCGGAGTCGGCCCCATGGACGACTTCGTCGGCTTCGCGAACTACACCAAGCTGTTCGACGATGAGGTCTTCCTCGGTGATCTGGGGCGCGGGCTGTACCTGATCGTCCTGTCGATCACGGTGCAGTTGCCGTTCGCGCTGTTCACCGCGGTCCTGCTCAACCAGAGGCTGCGCGGCCGGGCCGTCTACCGGATGCTGTTCTTCGCGCCGTACATCCTGTCCGAGGTGGTCACGGCGGTCCTCTTCACGATGATCTTCCTTCCCGGCGACGGCATGGCCGACCATCTCGTCGGCGTCCTCGGCCTGGAGGGGCTGCAGGGCACGTGGCTCGCCGATCCCTCGACGGTCATGCCCACCCTGTTCGTGGTCATGATCTGGAAGTACTTCGGCTTCCACATGATGCTCTTCCTCGCCGGGCTGCAGAGCATCCCGGGCGAGATCCTCGAAGCCGCCTCCATCGACGGCGCCGGCGCCTGGCAGCGCTTCCGGCACGTGACGCTGCCGCTGCTCGGCCCGACGATCCGGATCAGCGTCTTCCTTTCGATCATCGGGTCCATCCAGCTCTTCGACCTCGTCTGGGTCATGACGGCGGGCGGGCCCAACCACTCCTCCGAGACGATGGCGATCTCGATGTTCCAGTTCGGGTTCAAGCGGTACCAGGTCGGCTACGCCAGTGCGATCAGCGTGGTGCTGTTCATGATCAGTCTGGTTTTCTCCCTCTTCTACCAGCGTTACGTGCTCCGCCGTGACCTGAGCGGGGCCGTCACCTCGGGAGGCGATCGATGAACGCCCGCAGGACGGCACGCGGCCTGTCGCTGCACGCGGTGGTCTGGCTGATCGGCGCGTTCGTCGTCGTACCGCTGATCTACGCGGTGATCTCCGGGTTCAAGAGCACCGGCGAGCTGACGACCAACCCGTTCGGGCTGCCGGAGCAGTGGAAGACCGGCAACTACACCGGCATCCTCGGCGACGGAATGTTCTGGCGGCAGATCGCCAACAGCGCGGGCATCGCGATCGGCACGACGTGCTGCACGGTGGCGGCGGCCGCGATGGCGGCCTTCGTGCTGGCCCGCTACGCCTTCCGGGGCAAGGAGTTGTTCTACACGCTGTTCACGATCGGGTTGATGTTCCCGTTCGCGGTGGCCGTCCTGCCGCTGTTCCTCATGCTGCGCAACTTCGACCTGCTCGACAACCCGCTCGGGGTGATCCTCCCGCAGGCGGCCTTCGGGCTTCCCATGACGATCATCATCCTTCGCGGCTTCTTCCGGACCATCCCGGCGGAGATCGAGGAGGCGGCCATCGTGGACGGCTGCGGCAAGTTCCGCTTCTTCTGGAAGATCCTGCTGCCGATGGCGCGTCCGGCGCTCGGCACGGTCTCGGTGCTGGCGATCGTCGCGAGCTGGAACAACTTCTTCCTGCCGCTGCTGGTGTTCAACGACCCGAAATGGCAGACGATCCCGGTCGGCGTCCAGCAGTTCCAGGGCCAGTACTCGACCGACTACGCGCTCGTCCTCGCCTACATCGTGCTCGCGATGGTCCCCGCCCTCGCCTTCTACGCCGTCGCCGAGCGGCAGCTGATCGGCGGCCTCACCGCGGGCGCCACCAAGGGCTGACCCCTTCTGCGCGACCTCCATCCCCGAGGAGACATGGTGAAACGCCTGACCGCACTGACATTGGCACTGATGTTCGCGTTATCGTCACAGGCCGTGGCCGACCCCGCTCCATCCGACATCGACTTCCGCGCGGAACTCCAGCCCATCGACGGATTCGGCTTCTCGATGGCCTTCCAGCGGGCCGACCTGCTGCACGGCGCGCGCGGTCTCAGCCCGGCCAAGCAGCGCGAGGTGCTCGACCTGCTGCTCAGCAAGGAGAAGGGCGCCGGCCTTTCCATCCTGCGCCTGGGCATCGGGTCGTCGACCGACAGGGTCTACGACCACATGCCGACGATCCTGCCGGCCGATCCCGGCGGGCCGGACGCCACGCCGAAGTACGTCTGGGACGGCTGGGACGGCGGCCAGGTCTGGCTCGCCAAGGAGGCCAAGGCCTACGGCGTCAAACGGTTCTTCGCCGACGCCTGGAGCGCCCCGGCCTTCATGAAGACCAACGGCAGCGAGAACGACGGCGGCGAGCTGCTGCCCGAATGGCGCCAGGCCTACGCCAACTACCTCGTCCAGTACGCGAAGTTCTACCGTCAGGAAGGCATCAGGATCACCGACCTGGGGTTCACCAACGAACCCGACTGGACGGCGACCTACGCCTCGATGCGGTTCACCCCGCAGCAGGCCGTCGACTTCCTCAAGGTGCTCGGCCCGACCGTTCGCGCATCAGGATTGAACACCGGGGTGGTCTGCTGCGACGCCGCGGGCTGGGACCGGCAGGTCGCCTTCACCGAGGCCATCGAGGCGGACCCCGCGGCCGACAAGGCCGTGCGGACCATCACCGGCCACCGCTACAGCGGTCCGACCGAGGTCCCGCAGCCGACCGACAAGCGTGTGTGGATGTCGGAGTGGTCGCCGGACGGCTCCACCTGGAACGAGAACTGGGACGACGGCAGTGGCTACGACGGTCTCACCGTCGCGGCCGACATCCAGAACACCCTGACCGTCGGCAACGCCAATGCCTACGTCTACTGGACCGGCGCGTCCCTCGGTGCGACCCGAGGGCTCATCCAGCTCGCCAACCCCGGTGACGGCTACCGGGTGTCCAAGCGGTACTGGGCGCTGGCCGCCTTCAGCCGGTTCATCCGCCCCGGCGCCGTCCGCGTACCCGTCATGTACGCCGACCCGGCCCTGAAGATCACGGCCTTCCGTAACACCGACGGCAGCCGCGTGATCGAGATCCTCAACACCGCGACCACCGAAAGCTCCGCCGAGTTCTCTCTCCGCGGCGGACACGACCGGCACCCCGAGGGCTACGTCACCGACGAGACCCGCTCGCTCACCCCGGCCGACATCGTCTCCACACACGGCACGACCCTCACAGCGACGCTCGCCCCGCGCGCCCTGACCACGATCGTCCTCGACTGAACCGCCCAGCACCCGAGGAGTGTGTTTGGCATGCCTCTATCCCGGAATCTCGCCGCCCTGTCCGCCGCCATCTGCCTCGCGGCCGGCCTCGCCGCCGCGCCCGCAGCCGCCGAGCCCCGTCCCAGGACGCTCGGCGAACTGGCCAAGAAGCACCACAAGTACTTCGGCTCCGCAACCGACAACCCCGAGTTCACCGACGCCTCCTATCTGAAGCTCCTCGGCAGCGAATTCGGGCAGACCACCCCCGGCAACGCCATGAAGTGGTACGCCACCGAACCCGAGCGCGGCGTCTTCGACTTCACCGCCGGCGACGAGGTGGTGGCCTTCGCCAAGGCCCACCATCAGAAGGTCCGCGGCCACACCCTCATCTGGCACAACCAGCTCCCCGCCTGGCTCACCGAGGGGACCTGGACCGCCGACGAGCTGCGCGGCATCCTCAAGAACCACATACAGACGGTGGTCCGGCACTACAAGGGCCAGGTGATCCACTGGGACGTCGTCAACGAGGCCTTCAACGAGGACGGCACCTACCGCGAGACGCTCTTCTACAAGACGCTCGGCCCCGGCTACATCGCCGACGCCCTGCGCTGGGCCCACGAGGTCGACCGGCACGCCAAGCTGTACCTCAACGACTACAACGTCGACTGGATCGGCCCGAAGAGCGACGCCTACTACACCCTGATCAAGCAGTTGAAGGCCGACGGCGTCCCGGTGGAGGGCTTCGGTATCCAGGGCCATCTGGCGCTCCAGTACGGCTTCCCCGCCGACGTCCAGCAGAACATACAGCGCTTCGCCGACCTCGGGGTCGAGGTCGCGATCACCGAGCTCGACATCCGCATGACCCTCCCCGCGACCCCGGAGAAGCTCGCCACTCAGGCCACGTGGTACGCCGACTACGTCAAGGCCTGCCTGGCGGTCAGGAAGTGCGTCGGCATCACCATCTGGGACTACACGGACAAGTACTCGTGGATCCCCTCCGTCTTCCCCGGTGAGGGCGCGGCGCTGCCCTACGACGAGAACCTGCTGCCCAAGCCCGCCTATCACTCGATCAAGGAGGTGCTGGGCGGATGATACGAACGGCGATCGTCGGAACGGGCGGGATCGCGGGCATCTGCCACGTTCCCGCCCTCCGCGCGCAGGCGCACCGGGCCGAGATCGTGGCAGCCGTCGACGTGGACGCCGCGCGCGCCGAGGCGTTCGCGGCCGAACACGGCATTCCCGCGGTGTACACCGACGTCCACACGATGCTCCAGGAGCAGAGGCCGGACCTCGTGCACCTGTGCACGCCGCCGTTCCTGCACGCCGACCAGGCGGTGGCCTGCCTGGAGTCGGGGGCGTGGGTGTGGTGCGAGAAGCCGGTGGCGCTGTCGCTGGCCGAGCTCGACCGGATCAGTGCCGCCGAGGGGCCCGCCGTCGCGGGTGCGGTGTTCCAGCACAGGCACGGTTCGGGGGCCCGGTACCTGCGCGACCGGATCGCGGCCGGGACGCTGGGCCGTCCGCTGGTCGCGCAGTGCGTCACGGCGTGGTACCGCGACGACGCCTACTACGACGTGCCCTGGCGCGGCACCTGGGAGAGCGAGGGAGGTGGCCCGACGCTGGGCCACGGCATCCACCAGATGGACCTGATGCTCGCGGTGCTCGGCGAATGGGCCGAGGTGCGCGCGATGGCCGGCCGCCTCGAGCGCGATGTCCAGACCGAGGACGTGTCCGCGGCCCTGGTCCGGTTCGAGAACGGAGCCATCGCGACGGTCGTCAACAGCGTCCTTTCCCCACGCGAGGAGAGCTACCTGCGGTTCGATCTCACCGACGCCACGGTCGAGCTCCGGCATCTGTACGGCTACTCCAACGCGGACTGGACGTTCACCGCCGGGTCGTCCGGCGTGAAGTGGGAGCCGCCGGACGACGTGCCCAGCTCGCACACCGCCCAGCTCGCGGACTTCCTGGACGGCTACGACGCGGGGATCCGGCCCGACCTCGGCAGGCCCACGATGGAACTGGTGACCGCCTTGTACAAGGCCGCGATCACCGGCCTGCCGGTCCGGCGCGGAGAGATCGACGCCGCCGACCCGTTCTACGACTCACTCAACGGGGGCCGCCCGGAGGTGTTCCGATGACGTTCGAACTCCTCGAGAACGAGGACTCGCTGATCGTCCGAGCTCGCGACGTCGACCTCTTCCGGTACGTGCACCGGCCGGTCATGGACCCCTTCGAGGCGCCGAAGCCCTACCTGCATCCGGTGCGCACGCTCGCCGGCGACGTTGTCACCGGGTACCGGCCGCACGACCACCGCTGGCACAAGGGCGTCCAGATCACGGCGTCATGGGTGTCGGGGCAGAACTTCTGGGGCGGCGGCACCTACCTGCGCGGCCAGGGCTACGTGGACCTGCCGAACCTCGGCACGATGCGCAGCCGCACCGTGTCCGCCGAGACGGGCCACGACCGCGCCGTGATCACCGAGGACCTGGCCTGGCACACGATGGCAGGGGAGCACTGGATCGACGAGCGCCGCACGCTGACCGCACGCGACGTCGAGGCCGACTCCTGGACCCTGGACGTCACCACCGCGCTGACCAACGTCCTCGACACCCCTCTGATGTTCGGCAGCCCCGGCACACAGGGCAGAGAGCTCGCCGGATACTCCGGCCTGTTCTGGCGCGGCCCGCGCGACTTCACCGGCGGCGACGTGATCGGCCCCGCGATGGGCGAGGAGGGCGACTGGCTGGCCTTCATCGGCACGCACGACGAGGTCGACCGCTCCTCCACGCTCCTCTTCCTGGACGATCCGGACGCTCCCTGCCACTGGTTCGTCCGCAGTGAGCCCATCCCCGCCGTCAACCCGTCCCTGGCGTTCGACAAGGAACTGCCGCTGGCCCCGGGCGACACCCTGTCGCGCCGCTACCGGATCGTCGTGGCCGACGGCGCATGGACCCCCGGGCGCCTGACCCGCCATGTCGCGGAACACCCGTGGTGACCCCGCTCCCCGGCGGCGTGGGGATCTCCGGGTTGACCGTGTACGACTGGGAGGCCGCCGACGGGCTGTGCGGCGGCACACCCCACATGCACCTCGTCTGCTCCGAAGCCTACGTCGTCGTCGGCGGCGCGGGCAGCGTCCAGACCCTCACCACCTCCGGCTTCGCCGACACCCCGCTGCACCCCGGCGACGTCGTCTGGTTCACCCCCGGCACCATCCACCGCCTCGTCAACGCCGGCGGTCTGCGCCTCGTGGTGCTCATGCAGAACAGCGGACTCCCCGAGGCAGGCGACGCCGTCTTCACCTTCCCCGCTCCTGTGCTGACCGATCCCCACGCCTACCGGGCGGCGGCCGCCCTGACCGGCGACCAGGCCGCGGCAGCGCGCCGCCGCCGCGACCTGGCACTCGAGGGTTTCCTGGCCTTGCGCGAAGGCGGGCTGCGGGAGTTCCACATCGCAGCCCACCGCCTGAAAAGGGAGCTCCTGGACGCCTGGAGGATCCGCTGGCGTGACGGCCCCCTGGCCGCAGCCGTCACCACCGGCCGTCAGCTGGAACGGCTGAAGGCCGGAGACCTCTCTCACCTCGGCCACGGTGAAGTGTCACGACTGGAGCGCCCGGAGCACCAACTCTTCGGCATGTGCGGCCGCCTTCACACCTATCCCGTCCCTCCTCACCCCCACCCCCCGAAGGAGCTCTTCTGATGTGGTCTCGCCATCCCTCCTCGGTCCACCTGAAACGCCTGCTCGCCGTCCTCGCGCCCTTACTGCTCCTGGCCACGTTCTTCAGTGCCCAGCCCGCCGGCGCGGCGACGACCATCGACACCAACGCCTCGTACGTGCTGGTCAACCGCAACAGCGGCAAGGCCCTGGACGTCTACAACCTGGCGACCAACGACGGCGCCCGCATCACCCAGTGGTCCAGGAACGATCAGAACCAGCAGCAGTGGCAGTTCGTCGACTCCGGAGGCGGTTACTACCGCCTCAAGTCCCGCCACTCCGGCAAGGTGCTGGACGTCCAGAGCGCGTCCACCGCCAACGGCGGCTCGATCGTCCAGTGGGCCGACCTGAACGGCACCAACCAGCAGTGGCGGCTGGCCGACAGCTCGGACGGCTACGTGAGGCTCATCGCGCGCCACAGCAACAAGGCCCTCGAAGTACAAGGCGCCTCCACCGCCGACAACGCGAACATCGTCCAGTACGACGACTGGGGCGGCGGCAACCAGCAGTGGCAGCTCGTCAAGGTCGGCGGCGGCAACCCCGGCACGTGTGCTCTTCCGTCGACGTACCGCTGGACATCAACGGGCGCGCTGGCGCAGCCCAAGCCGGGCTGGGCCTCGCTCAAGGACTTCACCGTCGTCCCCTACAACGGCAGGCAGCTCGTCTACGCGACGACGCACGACACGGGGACGAGGTGGGGTTCGATGAACTTCGGCCTGTTCACCAACTGGTCGGATATGGGCACGGCCGGCCAGAACGCGATGTCGAATTCCACCGTCGCGCCCACGCTCTTCTACTTCGCCCCGAAGAACATCTGGGTGCTCGCCTATCAGTGGGGTGGGACGGCCTTCTCCTACCGGACATCGAGCGACCCCACCAACCCGAACGGCTGGTCGGCGGAGCAGGTGCTCTTCTCCGGAAGCATCACCGGCTCCGGAACAGGACCCATCGACCAGACGCTCATCGGTGACGGGACGAACATGTACCTGTTCTTCGCCGGTGACAACGGCAAGATCTACCGGGCCAGCATGCCGATCGGGAACTTCCCGGGCACTTTCGGCGCCAACTCGACAGTCATCATGAGCGACACGACGAACAACCTGTTCGAAGCCCCGCAGGTCTACAAGCTCCAGGGCCAGGACCGCTACCTCATGATCGTCGAGGCGATCGGCTCGCAGGGCCGGTACTTCCGCTCGTTCACGGCCACCAGTCTGAACGGCTCATGGACACCCCAGGCCGCGACCGAAAGCAACCCCTTCGCGGGCAAGGCCAACAGCGGCGCCACCTGGACCAACGACATCAGCCATGGCGAACTGATCCGCACCAGCCCCGATCAGACCATGACCGTCGACCCGTGCAATCTGCAGTTGCTCTACCAGGGACGCAGCCCCAACTCAGGCGGCGACTACGGTCTCCTGCCCTACCGACCGGGTCTGCTGACGCTGCAGCGCTGACGGCATGACACAGGTGCGGCTCCGGTCCGGAGCCGACACGGCGGGCTCGGCGGAAGGCCGAGCCCGCCACGCCCACGCGAGAACGTCGGCGCGGGCCAGAGCATCGAGGCCCTCTTCCGCTTCTACGCCAAAGGTGCCGACGTCATCGCCGATCCGTACGTCGTAGGCAGTGCTCGTCGACCAGTTCCACAAGCGTTCGAAATGTGTGTCGGGGAGGTTCTCTCGTTGATTGGTTGTAGCCCCAGAGGTCGGCGCCGGTCGCCCGCCGTACCGTGCCCGAGCCGCCCGCGATCACCATGGGCCGGCCGGCGGTGCTCGTGGTGCGAGGGATGAGCGTGCCGGCGCACTTCGGCCAGCGGTATCCGCGGACCGTGGGCTGAGGTGGGTCGGCCAAGGCCGTGTCTCCGGAGGCGTGGCCGAGGATGCCTCGTTCGTACCGCAGTACGGCGGCTCCGTCCGGCGGGGCGAGTTTGACGACGGCGGGGCGGCCGTCGTTGAGCCGGACCCGCCGCGCCGAGGACGGGGCCCCACGGGGCCCCGTCCTGACTGTCGGGTTCAGGCCGGGTACGGCAGGTCGGCCTCCGAGGTGCCGGCCGGCTGGGTGTGCGCGGTTGCGTTCGGGCCGCCGATCCGCAGCCGCCACGGGTATGGGCTGTCAGTGGTCACGTTCAGATGGTCGCCCCGGCGGCGCAGGTGGAAGCGGGCGGTCTCACCGGTGCCGTCGGTGCTGGGGATCAGGACGGTGCGCTCGGCTCCGTCGGCGAAGGCGTGGACCCGCAGTTCGACGCCGTCCGCCCAGGCCGAGACCGGGTGCTGGTCGTCGGCGGCCAGCGCGATGACCGAGTCCGGGCGGGCCAGCAGCGGCAAGGTGTGGAAGCCGTGCTGCTCACGGGCCCAGCGGGGACCGGTGACCTGGGCGCCCGTCAGAACATTGGTCCATGTGCCTTCCGGTACGTAGTACTCGACTGTGCCGTCGTCGGTGAAGACCGGGGCGACGAGCAGGTCGTCCCCGAGCATGTACTGCCGGTCGAGGGTGGCGGCGGCCGGGTCGTCGGGGAACTCGAGCACCATGGCGCGCATCACCGGGACGCCGGTGGCGTGCGCCTGCTGGGCGGCACGCTGGAGGTAGGGGGCGAGGCGGTGCTTGAGCAGGGTGAACTCGCGGGTGACCTCGACGGCCTCCTCGCCGTAGTCCCAGGGCACGCGATACGACTTGCTGCCGTGCAGGCGGCTGTGCGAGGAGAGCAGCCCGAACTGCACCCAGCGCTTGAAGACGGTGGGAGTCGGGGTGCCCTCGAAGCCACCGATGTCGTGGCTCCAGAAGCCGAAGCCGGACAGGCCGAGGGAGAGGCCGCCACGCAGCGACTCGGCCATGGCGTTGAAGTGGGACTCGCAGTCGCCGCCCCAGTGGACCGGGTACTGCTGGCCTCCGGTAGTGGCGGAGCGGGCGAAGAGCAGCGCCTCGCCCTCGCCTCGCTCGGCGCGCAGGAGGTCGAAGACGGCCTGGTTGTAGAGGTGGGTGTAGTAGTTGTGCATCCGTTCCGGGTCGGAGCCGTCGTGCCAGACGACGTCGGTGGGAATGCGCTCGCCGAAGTCGGTCTTGAAGCAGTCCACGCCCTGGTCGAGCAGTGTCTTCAGCCTGCCGGTGTACCAGTCGCGGGCGGCGGGGTTGGTGAAGTCCACCAGGGCCATGCCGGGCTGCCAGAGGTCCCATTGCCAGACGCTGCCGTCCGGACGCCGCACCAGGTAGCCGTTTCGCATGCCCTCCTCGAACAGTGCCGACTTCTGCGCGATGTAGGGGTTGATCCAGGCGGAGACCCGCAGCCCCCGCTTCTTGAGGCGCGCCAGCATGCCGGCCGGGTCGGGGAAGGTGTCGGAGTCCCAGACGAAGTCGCTCCACTGGTAGCCGCGCATCCAGAAGCAGTCGAAGTGAAAGACGCTCAGCGGGATGCCGCGTTCGGCCATGCCGTCGACGAACCGGTTGACGGTGGCCTCGTCGTAGTCGGTGGTGAAGGAGGTGGTCAGCCACAGGCCCAGCGCCCAGGCCGGGGGCAGGGCGGGGCGGCCGGTGAGCGCGGTGTAGCGCTCAAGGATCTGCTTCGGGGTCGGGCCGTGGACGACGAAGAACTCCAGCGACTGGTCCTCGACGCTGAACTGGACCTGGCCGACCGACTCGGAGCCGACCTCGTAACTGACCTTGCCGGAGTGGTTGACGAAGACGCCGTAGCCACGGTTCGTCAGGTGGAAGGGGACGTTCTTGTACGCCTGCTCGCTGCTGGTGCCGCCGTCCGCCTGCCAGATGTCCACGACCTGGCCGTTCCGCGTGAACGGCGTGAACCGTTCGCCCAGCCCGTAGACCAGCTCGCCGACTCCCAGGGCGAGTTGTCCGAGCATGAAGTGCCGGCCTTCGGAGTCGGTGGCGAAGCCGGTCCCGCGCTCACCCACGGAGGTCAGCACCCGACCACCGGCGGTGAACTCCAGGCGCCACGGCTCGGAGGTGTCCACCCGCAGTGACAGTTCACCCGCACTGAGCTCGACCACCGTGCCGTCCCGGTGCACCTTCCCGGCATCAGGTTGCCCGCCGGGCAGCGCGAACTCCGGCCCCCGGTTCACCGAACCGGCGTGGTGGGTGGCACGTACCCCGATCACGCCCTCGGCCGGCGACCAGCACTCGATCGTCAGCAGCGGACTGTTGAGCATGCCGCCGCGACTGCGCACATGCTTCACCGGCGCGTAGAGGGTCATCCGGTGCTCGTCGGCCCGGACGTCGGCGACCTCGGTGGCGTAGCGGGCGGTGACGCCCGGACGCATCAGCCAGTAGCCGTCGGTGAACTTCATGGGGTGGATTCCTCCGTCCGCGCGCGGTGCGCGGTGATCAGGCCCCGGTACCAGTGGTAGCTGTCCTTGGGCGTTCGGGTCAGGGTGTCGTAGTCGACGTGGACCAGGCCGAAGCGCTGGCCGTAGCCGCGCGCCCACTCGAAGTTGTCGAGCAGCGACCAGACGTAGTAGCCGCGCACGTCCACCCCTGCGGAGATGGCGTCGGCGACGGCGACGAGGTGGTCCGCGAGGTAGTTGATCCGCTCGGTGTCATGGACCCGACCGTCGGTGCCGACGATGTCGCCCTCGGCAGAGCCGTTCTCGGTGATCCAGACCGGCGGAAGCCGTGAGTAGCCGGCGTGGAGTTCGCGGAGCAACTCGGTGAGCGCGTCCGGGACGACGGGCCATCCCAGAGTGGTGTGCCGGGCCCTGTACCGGTCCAGCTCGATGACGCCGATGTCCACGGCGGTGCGCACTTCGGGGTCGGCCTCGCGGTGGGGGGCGGCGGCGAACGTAACGGGGCGGTAGAAGTTGACGCCGAGGAAGTCCAGCGGGGCGCCGATCAGTTCCAGGTCGCCCGGCAACCGCCAGGGGCCGTCGGCGAGGCCGGCCCAGGTCTCGGCCTCGTGCGCGGGGTAGCGGCCGGCGAGGAGCGGCTCGGTCCAGACCTCGTTGTGGAGGACCTTGGCACGGCGCAGGGCTGCCCGGTCCTCGGGGAGGGCGGAGGCGAGATGGATGCGGTCGAGGTTGAGGGTGATCCCGACCTCCTGGGCGCCCGCGGCGCGCAGCTCCCGTACCGCGAGGCCGTGGGCGACCAGCAGATGGTGGGCGGCCGCCAGGGCTCCGCGGCCCTCCTGGGCGCCGGGCGCGTGCCGGCCCTCGGCGTAGCCGACGAAGGCGGAGCAGTACGGCTCGTTGAGGGTGATCCAGCGCTCCACCCGGTCCCCGTAGCGCTCGGCCGCGAGCGCCGCGTACTGCGCGAACGCCTCGGCGGTCTCCCTGACGCGCCAGCCGCCGCGGTCCTCCAGGGCCTGGGGCAGGTCCCAGTGGTAGAGGGTGACGGCGGGCGCGATCCCGGCGGCCAGCAGGTCGTCGATCAGACGGTCGTAGAAGTCGACGCCCTTGGCGTTGACCGGGCCTGCGCCCTGGGGCAGCAGGCGGGGCCAGGCGATCGAGAAGCGGTAGCCGTCGACGCCGAGCCCGCGCAGCAGGGCGATGTCCTCGCGGTGGCGGTGATAGTGGTCGCAGACGGTGTCGCCAGTGGCGCCGCCGAGGGTGCGGCCAGGGGTGTGGCTGAAGGTGTCCCAGATGGACGGTCCGCGCCCGTCCTCGTCGTGGGCACCCTCGATCTGGTAGGCGGCGGTCGCGGCTCCGAAGCGGAACCCGGCGGGCAGGTCGGGGAACGGGCGCACGGTGGGCACGGATGCGTCGGACACGGTGTTTCAGAGCTCCGGAGCCAGGCCGCGCCGGTGCGGCCAGGCCAGTCGGGTGGGCGGGTACGAAAGCAGAACCCACGAGAGGGGCACTTCAACGAGCGGGAGAGACAGCGATTGGTGAAGCGCTTCGACGCTCCCACCGCCTACGATGTGATGTCAATGCCCCTGGCAGGAAAGAAGGTTCCCTTGCGTACGGTCTCTTGTTTCGCCATGAGTACCCTCAATACCTTGCATCCTAGGTGAAGCGCTTCGACCATCCGTGATCCCCCGAGGGGACCGCCGCCATGAATCACCGGATGAGCCGCTGTTCCGTCCGCGGGCTCCACGGTGATCCGCTTCGACCGGTTCGGCTACGGCGGCCGGAACCCCTATGTCTCTGAAGGGCCCCGCATGAACGATCTGCCCGCGCGCGTGCTGTTCGGCGCCGCCTACTATCACGAGTACCAGCCGTACGAGCGGCTCAAGACCGACCTCGACCTTATGGCGGAGGCGAAGTTCACGGTCATCCGCGTCGGCGAGTCGGTCTGGTCCACCTGGGAACCGGAGAACGGTCGCTTCGAACTCGACTGGCTGCAACCCGTCCTCGACGGCGGCCACGAGCGCGGCATCTCCGTCGTGCTCGGAACTCCCACCTACGCGGTGCCGCCGTGGCTGGCCCGGCAGTACCCGGAGATCGCCGCCGAGGACGCCACCGGGCGCCGCGCCGGGTGGGGCGCCCGGCAGGAGGTCGACTTCACGCACCCGGCCTTCCGATTCCACGCGGAGCGGGTGATCCGCGCGATCGGGGCCCGATACGCCGACCACCCCGCGGTCATCGGCTTCCAGGTCGACAACGAGTCCGGCCCGCGACTGCCGCACAACCACGGCGTCTTCCAGCGGTTCGTGGACGACCTGCGGCAGCGGTACGGCGACGTGGAGACCCTCAACCGCGAGTGGGGGCTGGTGTACTGGTCGCACCGGCTGTCCACCTGGGCCGACCTGTGGACCCCGGAGGGCAACGCGCAGCCGCAGTACGACCTGGCCTGGCAGGCGTTCCAGGCGCGCCAGACCACCGAGTTCATCGCCTGGCAGGCCGGCATCGTGCGCGAGTACGCGAGGCCCGGCCAGTTCGTCACCACGTGCCTCGCCTACGGCTCTCCCGGCCTGGAGGACGACGAGCTCACCGACAGCCTGGACGTCACCGCGGGCAACCCGTACTACGACATGCAGGACAGCCTCACGATGCCCGAGCCGCCGCGCGAGAAGCTGCCGCAGCAGTGGATGGCGTACGGGGCGTGGGCGCTGCACCACAGCGCCGACCGGATCTACTCCTCGCGTCAGGAGCCGTTCCTGATCACGGAGACCAACGCCCAGGCCATCGGTGGCACTTCGGACAACCGGCCCGCTTTCGACGGGCAGTGGCGGCAGGCAGCGTGGGCGCTGGTCGCGCGCGGGGCCCGCATGATCGAGTACTGGCACTGGCACACGCTGCACTTCGGCACCGAGACGTACTGGGGCGGGATCCTCCCGCACAGCGGACGACCGGGTCGCGCCTACCATGAACTCGCCCAGCTGGGAGTCGAGTTCGAGCGGGCCGGGGACCTGGTCGCCGGGATCACACCGGACGCGGACATCGCGATGGTGTACTCGGCGCCGAGCAAGTGGCTGATGCGCAAGCACCCGCCGCTCGCCGGCCCCGACGGCGGTCCGGACGCGGGTGCGTACGAGGGCATCTTCGAGCCGTTCTACCGGGGCGCGTTCGAGGCGGGACGCCAGGTACGGATCCTGCACGCCCGTCAGCTGCACGACCCGCGTGGCGAACGCCCGGGGCTCGCACCGGAGTCGGCGGCCGAGCTGCACCCTGTGCTCATCGCTCCCGCGCTGTACGTGGCGGACGACGGGATGCTCGACTGGCTCGGCGCCTACGCGGAGGCGGGGGGCCACCTCGTCCTCGGTCCCCGCACCGGCTACGGCGACCACGAGGCGCGGGCACGCCACGAGGTGACACCAGCGCGACTGGTGAAGGCCGCGGGCGTCCGGTACGACGAGTTCAGCAACCTGCACGCCGACCTGCCGCTGCGCACCGCACCGGACAGCCCGCTCCAGCTGCCGGACGACGCGGTGGCCACCCGTTGGGTGGAGGGCCTGGCCGTCGAGGACGCCGACGTCCTGGCCGAGTACGACCACCCGCACTTCGGGCGCTGGCCCGCCGTCACCACCCGCCGCCACGGCGCGGGCCGCGTCACGTGCGTGGGCACCGTGCCCGGCCGCGAGCCGGCCCGCGCGCTCGCCGCGTGGCTCGTGCCCTCCCCGTGCAGCGGCTGGCAGGGCCTGCCGGACTCGGTCACCGTCGCCACCGGCACCGCCCCCGACGGTCGGCGCGTCCATGTCGTCCACAACTGGAGCTGGCAGCCGGCCACCGCCCAGGCCCCGGTGGACCTGACCGACGCCCTTGACGGCAGCGTGCTCCCGGCCGGTACGCCCGTGCGGCTCGGCGCCTGGGACGTCCGCGTCCTCGTCGCCGCACCGGGGGCTGCAGCGGAGGACCGGTGACATCCGCCACAGCGGACCTTCTGGTCCCACCGCATCTCGGATCGGTCGGGCCCGTGGACACCGGACGGTAGCCGCGCCCGAACGGTCTGGGCGACGAAGGCCATGTCGAACGCAGCCCTGAAGAAGCCGAGTCCGGCACCGAAGCCTTCCGGTGCCGGACTCCTGCGTAGCGCCTCCCATACGCACAGGGGGTCGACGCGGACCTCAGACGGAGAAGGCGACGCGCGCGAGCCGCACCGGGCCACGCAGTCCGAGTCGGACGTCGTGCACACCGGCCGGCACGACGGCGGGGGCGCTCACCGTGGCGTAGTCGTAGGGCCCCGTCGTACCGGGGGACAGCGCGAGCGCCGCCAGTACCGGACCGTCACCCAGCGAGAGTTCGACCGTGCCCTCGCCCGCGGCCTCCACCGTGATCCCGGCGGCCCCGTCTCCGAAGTCACAGTCACGGAACACCAGCTCGCCGCGCCGGCCGGCCACAGGGGTGACGGAGTCACCCGACGTCTTCGTGCGGTCCACGATCTCCGTGTCGCTCTGCTCGTCGAAGTCCACCGCGTCCAGGCCGCGCGCCATGACCTGCCGGGGGAGGGACGGCTCGCCGTCGAGGTCGAGGGTCCGGGCCAGGCGGACGTCCTCGCTGGACGCTCCGACGAGGATCTCGTAGCGGCCCGGTGCCACCCGCTGACGTCCCTGCGCCACGTCCCAGAACGCGAAGGCCGACACCGGCACCCGGAAGGCGATCTCCGTGGCCTGGCCGGGTGCGAGCGTCACGCGCTGGTGCGCGGCCAGTTCCCGGCGGGGCCGTGGCACCGACGGCTCCTCGGCCCGGGTGTAGAGCTGGGCGACCTCGTCCGCGGTGACGTCACCGGTGTTGCGGACCGTGAAGGACACGTGGAGTGTCCCGTCCTCGACGCGAGTCGTGAGGCCTTCGTAGGAGAAGGTCGCGTACGACAGGCCGTGGCCGAACGGGAAGAGAGGCGTGCCCTCGAAGTAGAGGTACGTCTGGCGGCTGCCGATCACGTCGTAGTCGAGGAGGTCGGGCAGGTCGGAGTCGTCGGCGTACCAGGTCTGCGGGAGGCGGCCGGCGGGGGAGACGTCGCCGGCCAGGATCCGGGCCAGGGCGCTGCCGGCCGCCTGGCCGCCGTGGGCCGTCCACAGCAGTGTCGGCACCTCCGCGTGATCGACCGCGTACGGGTACGCCGACACCAGCGCCAGCACCGTGTTCGGGTTGGCGGCGCGGGCCGCACGCAGAAGGCGCTCCTGGTGGGCGGGGAGGGCCAGGGTCGTACGGTCCTCGGTCTCGCGTCCGTGGATGTGCGGATCGTTGCCCGCGACCACCAGGACCACGTCCGCCTGCGAGGCGACCTTGTTCACCGCCTCCTCGCCGTGTTCGACGACGACGACCTCGAAGATCTCCCCGTTTCCGTCGGCAACCTTCAGGCCGTCGGCGGCGACAGAGATGGGGAGACCCGTACCGATGTGCCGAAGGAGGTGCCCGTTCTCGTGCGGTTCCAGGCGGAACGTCTCCTGGACGACCCAGCCTCCGGGCTGGTCGGCGGAGGCTCGGACATGGCCGTCCTCGGCGACGGAGAGATAGCGGCCGTCGGGGGCGCGCAGGGTCAGCACGCCCTCGCCCCAGTCGATGAGGGAGAACTCGGTGCCGGTCATCGCGTCGGTGGTGAGCGGGGGCAGGTCCGTCCGGCCGGCGAGCAGGGCCGGGTCGAGGGCGCCTTCGGCGCCGCGCACCTCGTCGTCGGCGTCCGCCTCCGGGACGTGCAGGAAGGTTCCGGCCGAGGTCTTCAGCAGGATCCGGTCCACGCCCTCCGCGAACTGCACGCGGTCCGAGCCGAAGCGCTCGTACAGGCCCGCCAGCGGCGTGCAGCGGTGCAGGAGCGTGCCGCTGTACCAGTCGAGCTTGCACTCGTCGGCGAGCAGGCCGACCATCGCGAGCCGGGTGCCGGGCGCGAGTGGCAGCAGGCCACCGCTGTTCTTGAGCAGCACGACCGCTTGCTCGGCTGCCTCCTGGGCGAGGGCGCGGTGGGCCGGGGTGTCGAAGGCCGTGGTGAGCGCGTGCGGGTCGTACTCCGGGTCGAACTCGCCGAGGCGGAAGCGGATCGAGAGCTGGCGGCGGACCGCCGCGTCGACGTCCGACTCGGTCAGCAGGCCCTGCTCCAGGGCGCCGCGGACCCGTGCGGTGATCTTCGAGCTGTCGGTGCCGTGGTCGGTGAAGCTGTCGACGCCGGCCAGCAGCGCGGCGGCCGTCGCCTCCTCGTGGGTGTCGAAGTAGTGCTCGGAGTCGACCAGGTTGGAGGGCGCGCCCGCGTCCGAGCAGACAAGGAGATCCTCGTCGGTCCAGGTGCGCAGATGCTCGCGCAGATACGGCGAGACATGGTTCGGGCGGCCGTTGACCAGGTTGTACGCCGGCATCACACCGGCCACGGCGCCCGCCTCGACCGTCTCGCGGAAGGCGCGCAGGTCGTATTCGTGCAGGACGCGCGGGCGGACCGAGGAGGACGTGATGTCGCGGCCCGTCTCGTTGTTGTGGGCCAGCCAGTGCTTGAGGACGGGCGCGGTGCGCCAGTACTTCGGGTGCTCGCCGCGCAGGCCTCGGGTGTAGGCGGTGGCGATGGCCGAGGTGAGCTTCGGGTCCTCCGAGTAGCCCTCCTCGTTGCGGCCCCACAGAGGGTGGCGCAGCAGGTTCACGGTCGGGGCCCAGACGTTGAGGCCCACGCGGTCGTCGCGGGCGCGCATCGCCCGGACCTCCTTGGACACAGCCTCGCCGACCCGTCGGACGAGATCCGTGTTCCAGGTCGCTCCCAGGCCCACCGCCTGCGGGAAGACGGTGGCCGGACCCATCCAGGCCACGCCGTGCAGGGCCTCCTGGCCGGTGCGGAACGCGGCGACGCCGAGCCGCTCCACGGCGGGCGCGAACTGGTGCAGGAATCCGATCTTCTCGTCGAGGGTGAGCCGCGCCAGCAGGTCGTCGACGCGCTTCGCGAACGACAGTTGCGGATCACGGAAAGGCGGTGGTGTGTGCGGCGTGTGTGCGGACACGTGGGACCCCTTGAGGTGGAGCGGAGAAGCATTTTCGAAGCGCTTCGATGCTCGTCAAACACCAGGGTGAGTGTCAAGGGATCAGCACCGGTGCATCAAGCAGGCCATATGGAGAGTCCTCTCAAGCGCCGCACAGGAATCTTGGAAGCGACCCTTGTGCGTCTATGGGCGTTCACTTAACCTCACTGCAACATCGAAGCGCTTCGACCGAGTCTTCGCGACGCAGCGGTTGGATGTCCGCTTTAGCTCAGCCAGTTCCAGTCACGACACCGCAGCCGACGGCCACCGCCGGATGTCCAGGTGCGCCATGAAGGGTTGACGCAATGACGCCGAACGCCGCCTCCACCTCCGGACCCAGCCGGAGAAGCTTTCTCGTCTCCACGGCGGTCGCCACCGCAGCGGTGGCGGGGGGAATGCCGCTGCTCACTGCCTGCAGCGGTTCGGACAGCGGGTCGCGAGAGGGCGCCACGGCGGGCAAGGCCGCCGACAAGCTGCTTCCGACGTACGTCGCAAGTACGGTCGCCAAGCCGGACCTTCCGTCGAAGAACGGTTCGGCCGCCGGCTACACCAGCAAGATCGACCTCGCGGCCCTTGCCACCTCGGTCCCGGACAAGCTCGGTACCGGCGCTCCCCTCAAGATCATGTCCCCGCTCTGGGGCACCCCGCCGAAGCCCGGCTGCGCGTACTACACGGCACTCGACGCGGCGGCGGGCACCAAGGTCACCTGGCAGAACCAGGACGGCAACACCTACGGCGAGAAGCTCGGCGCCGTCCTCGCCTCCAGCTCCATACCCGACATGGTGGTCGTGCCCAGCTGGGAGCTGGTCGGCAAGATCTCGAGCGCGGTGACCGCGAAGTTCATGGACCTCGGCCCCTACCTGGCGGGCGACAAGGTCAAGAAGTACCCGAACCTGGCCGCGATCCCCTCCGACTCCTGGCGCATGAGCATCTTCGGCGGCGCGCTGCGCGGTATCCCGATGCCCGCCGCCGCCGCGCCCGGCATCGTGCCCTTCTACCGCAAGGACATCTTCGACAAGAAGGGCTACAGCGTTCCCAAGTCGGCCGACGAGTTCTTCAGCTGGGCCAAGGAGGCCACCAGCGCCAAGGCCAAGGTGTGGGCCTGTGGTGACATGAGGTGGATCGCGGCGAGCATCTTCGGTGTCCTCCCCGCCGGGCCGCTCGGCTGGAACATCGGGGACGACGGCAAGCTGACCTACCGCATCGAACACCCCGAGTACCTCGAATCCCTGGAGTGGGTCCGCAAGCTGTTCGACGCGGGCGTGGTCCATCCCGACGACAAGGCGAACACGGGGGATGTGAGCCAGCGGTTCACCGCCGGGCAGGTCCTGGTCTTCAACGGCGACATGTCCGCCTGGTACGGCAAGACCGCCGAACAGGCCCAGTCCAACCCGGAGTTCCAGATCGAGGGCATGGACATCTTCGGCGCCGACGGCGGCAACCCGACGTTGTACGCCGCCCAGCCCGCCGGTATCTGGTCGATGATCCGCAAGGGCGCCTCGAAGGAGACGATCGAGAACGCGCTGGCCGCCGCCAACTTCGCGGCCGCGCCCTACGGCACCAAGGAGCGGATGTTCGTCGACTACGGCGTCGAGGGCACCCACTACACGGTCAAGAACGGCGTCCCGGTCAAGAACGACCTGGGCAACTCGGAGGTGAACAACGCCTGGGTGCTGCTGGCGGCCCCGGCTCCCTACCTCGCCCACCCCGACCTCCCCGAGATCGCCCGCAAGCAGGTCGAGTGGCAGCAGCGGCAGGGCGCCTTCATCAAGAAGACGTCCACCTACGGCATGAACATCGTCGAGCCGACCCGCTACGCCACCCTCTCCAGCCAGTTCGAGCAGCTGGAGATCGACTTCGTGCGCGGCAACAAGAAGCTGTCCGACATACAGCAGGCCATCTCCACCTGGAAGTCCTCCGGCGGCGACCAGCTGCGCGACTGGTACAAGGAGCTCCTCGACAAGAACGGCAGTGGCAACTGATGTCCATCACGGCCGGGAGCCGGCCGGACCGGGCCCGTCCCCCCGCGGCCGTCGAGGAACCGACGGCCGCGGTCGCCACCGCCACCGTGAAGGAGAGCGTGCCGCGCGGGGCCGGCAAAGCGGGCAAGGTTCCCTTCCGGGTCCGGTTGCGCCGCGACCGCACGCTCATCCTGATGACGCTGCCCGTCATCGTCCTGCTCCTGATCTTCAACTACGTCCCGCTGCTCGGTAACGTCGTCGCCTTCCAGGACTACGATCCGTACGCCGCCGGCAACGGCATCACGGCGATCTTCCACAGCCCCTGGGTCGGCGTGGAGCAGTTCTCGCGGATGCTCGACGACCCGCTGTTCTGGAGCGCCACGCAGAACACCCTCGTCCTGTTCGTGCTCCAACTGGTGCTGTTCTTCCCGGTCCCCATCGTCCTCGCGCTGGTCATCAACAGCGTGATCCGGCCCCGGGTGCGGGCCGTGGCGCAGGCGATCATGTATCTGCCGCACTTCTTCTCGTGGGTCCTCGTGGTCACCGTGTTCCAGCAGATCCTCGGAGGCGCGGGCATCATCGCGCAGACGCTGGAGCAGCACGGCTGGAGCGGTTTCGACCTGATGACCGACGCGGACCTCTTCAAGTATCTGGTCACCGCGCAGGCCGTGTGGAAGGACGCCGGTTGGGGGATCATCGTCTTCCTCGCGGCCCTGTCCGCCGTCAGCACCGACCTGTACGAGGCCGCCGCCATGGACGGCGCGGGGCGCTGGCGACGCATGTGGCACGTCACGCTGCCCGCGCTGCGCCCGGTGATCGCCCTGCTGCTGGTCCTGCGGGTGGGCGACGCGCTGAGCGTCGGATTCGAGCAGTTCCTGCTCCAGCGGTACGCGGTCGGTGCGGGGGCCAGCGAGGTCCTCGACACCTACGTGTGGAACATGGGTATCCAGAACGGCGACTTCAGCTATGCGGCCGCGGTCGGTGTCGTCAAGGGAGTCATCGGAGTGTGTCTCGTCCTGGGCGCGAACAAGTTCGCGCACCTGCTGGGCGAGCAGGGGGTGTACAAGAAGTGAGCCTCAACACGCAGCTCATCCGCAGTCTGAAGGCGCCCGCCCGCCCCGTGTGGGAGGAGCCGCCGAGCAAAGCCGGACTCACCGCCAAGGGCGGCTTCCTCGTGCTCTGCTGCCTGGGGGTGCTCGGTCCGCTGTGGATCGTGATCGTCACCAGCCTCTCTCCCAAACCCGTGATCGACCGGGTCGGCGGCCTCGTCGTGATCCCCCAAGGCATCACCTTCGTCAACTACACCGAACTGCTCAGCGGTGGCCAGGTCAGCCGGGCGATCATGGTCTCGGTCGGTGTCACGCTCTTCGGCACGCTGTTCTCCATGACGGTGTCGGTGCTGGCGGCCTACGGGCTGTCCCGGCCGGGCAGTCTGGGGCACCGGTTCTTCCTGATGACCATGATGGCGACCATGTTCTTCGGGGCCGGCCTCATTCCGACTTACCTTCTCGTGCAGACGCTGGGGCTCACCGACACCTATCTGTCGCTGATCCTGCCGAGCGCGGTCAGTGTCTTCAACATCCTGGTGCTCCGAGCCTTCTTCATGGGGATCTCGCCCGAACTCACCGAGTCGGCCCGTATCGACGGGGCCAGTGACCTGCGCATCCTGCTGACCATCATCATGCCGCTGTCGCGCGCGGTACTGGCCGTCATCTCGCTGTTCTATGCGGTCGGTTACTGGAGCGCCTGGTTCAACGCGTCCATCTATCTCTCCGACCAGGAGATGATGCCGCTGCAGAACGTGCTCATCCAACTGGTCCAGAAGAACACCGAGGCGCCGACCGGCCTCCAGCAGGCGGTCCGCACCGGTCAACTCTCGGCTCTGGGGCTGCAGATGGCCGTCATGGTCCTCGCGCTGATCCCCGTCGCGGTCGCCTCCCCGTTCGTCCAGCGGCACTTCAAGAAGGGCATGCTCACCGGAGCCATCAAGGGCTGACGCCCGAGTCGGAAAACCTGCCGTAGGGCTCTCGGTCGTCTGTTGCCTGCGGGCTGCGCCGTGGCTGGTCGCGCCCACGCGGCGGAGCCGCACATCGATACAGCCCCGCGCCCCTTTCGAGGCGCTTCACTCCCCCCAACTTCCAGAACGAGGTACGTCCATGCCTGCGTCCCACCTGAGCAGACGAGCCGTTCTCGCCGGGACCGCGGCCGCCGCCGCGCTCACCACTGTCCCCTTCCTCCCCGGGCGGGCACAGGCCGCCGAGTCGGCCGCCACCGCCGCCCCCGCCTACCGCTGGCGCAACGCCGCCATCGGCGGCACCGGGTTCATCAGCGGGGTGCTGTTCCACCCGTCGGTGCGGGGGCTCGCCTACGCCCGGACCGACATCGGGGGCGCCTACCGCTGGGACGACCGGGCCGACCGCTGGATCCCGTTGACCGACCACCTGGGGTGGGACGACTGGAACCTCCTCGGCGTCGAGGCCATCGCCGTCGACCCGAGCCACCCGAACCGGCTGTACCTGGCCCTCGGCACGTACACCCAGTCCTGGGCCGGCAACGGGGCCGTGCTGCGGTCCGAGGACCGGGGGGCCACCTGGAAGCGCACCGACCTCACCGTGAAGCTCGGCGCCAACGAGGACGGGCGTGGATGCGGTGAACGGCTCCTTGTCGACCCGCGGAACTGCGACACGCTGTGGCTCGGCACCCGGCACGACGGCCTGCTCAAGTCGACCGACCGGGGCGCCACCTGGACAGCCGTGAGCTTCCCGGCCGCCCCGAGCGCCACCGGCCAGGGCATCACCCTCCTCGTCGCCGCGGGCCGAACCGTCTACGCCGGCTGGGGAGACTCCGACGGCACCGCCGACAGCCCCAACCTGTACCGCACGTCCGACGGAAAGACCTGGGAGCCCGTCCCCGGGCAGCCCACCGGCGCCGCCGCCAAGGTGCCGATCCGCGCGGCCTACGATCACCAGACCGGCGAGCTGTACGTGACGTACGCCAACGCCCCCGGCCCCAATGGGCAGTCGGACGGCAGCGTGCACAAACTGCCTACGGTCAACGGCAAGTGGACCGACGTCACGCCGGTGAAGCCGGGCGGAACCGCGACGGACGGATCCACCGACTCCTTCGGCTACGGCGGTGTCGCCGTCGACGCCCGCCGGCCCGGGACGCTCGTCGTGTCCACCAACAACCGCTGGGCCGAGACCGACACCGTCTTCCGTTCCACCGACGGCGGCCGCACCTGGACGTCCCTGAAGGACCAGGCCGTCCTCGACGTGTCCGAGACCCCCTACCTCAAGTGGGGCGGGGACGAGGCGAAGTTCGGCTGGTGGATCCAGGCCCTCGGCCTCGACCCGTTCGACTCCGAGCACATCGTCTACGGCACCGGCGCGACCCTGTACGGCACGCGCGACCTCAAGCGCTGGGCGCCGCAGATCCGCGGGCTGGAGGAGACCGCCGTCGTCCACCTGATCTCGCCGCCGGTCGGAGAGGGGCACCTGATCAGCGCCAACGGGGACATCGGCGTGATGTACCACGAGTCGCTCACGGCGTCCCCCTCGCGCGGCATGGCATCGAACCCCGTGTTCGGGTCGGCGACGGGACTCGCCCAGGCCGCGGCCAGACCCTCGTACGTCGTGCGCACCGGCTGGGGTTCGAACGGCAACGGCGCCTGGTCGCACGACGGCGGAAAGACCTGGGCGCCCTTCGCCTCGCAGCCCGCCGTCGCCAAGGACGCGCCCGGCCCGATCGTCACCAACGCCGACGGCAGTGTGCTGCTGTGGTCCCTCGCGCACTGGGACGGCACCGTCTACCCGGCGCAGCGCTCGGCGGACAACGGCGCCACCTGGTCCGAGATCAGCTCCCTGCCGAAGGGCGCCGTCCTGGTCGCGGACCCCGTGGACCCGAAGTGCTTCTACGCCTACGACACGACCGCCGGCGCGCTCCACGCCAGCACCGACGGCGGCCTGACCTTCACCGCCAGGGCCACCGGCCTGCCCTCGGGCGACGCGCAGATCCAGCTGGACGCGGCCCCAGGACGCTCCGGCGACCTGTGGCTCAGCGCCAAGGACAACGGGCTGCACCGCTCCACCGACGGCGGCGCCACGTTCACCAAGGTGGGCAGCTGCCGGGCCTCGCACACCCTGGGCTTCGGCAAGGCCGCCGAGGGCGCCTCCTACCCGGCGATCTACATGGTCGGCGCGACCGAGGGCTTCAACGCCGTCCACCGCTCCGACGACGAGGCGAAGACCTGGGTGCGGATCAACGATGACCAGCACCAGTGGGGCTGGACCGGCAGGGCCATCACCGGCGATCCGCGCGTGTACGGCCGGGTCTACCTCGGCACCAATGGACGCGGCGTGCAGTACGGGGACCTCGTCTGATGCCCGACCTGAGCGACGCGACCCGGGGCCGTCTGCTCTTCGGCGGCGACTACAACCCGGAGCAGTGGCCCGAGGAGACCTGGGACGAGGACGTCCGGCTGATGAAGGACGCCGGGGTCAACTCGGTCACCCTCGGCGTCTTCTCCTGGGCGAAGCTGGAACCGGAGCCGGGCGCACGGGAGTTCGGCTGGCTGGACAGGCTGATGAACCTGATGCACGACAACGGCATCGGCGTCGTCCTCGCCACCCCGACCTCCTCGCCCCCGCCCTGGATGGGCCGACTGCACCCGGACACCCTGCCCGTCACCGAGGACGGCCGCACCGAGTGGTGGGGCGGCCGGCAGCACTTCGCGCACTCCAGCGCCGCCTACCGGCGTTACGCCGCCGCCATCACCGAGGACCTCGCCGCCCGTTATGGCGCCCACCCGGCCCTGACGATGTGGCACGTCAACAACGAGTACTGCACCGTCGACTACGGCGACGAGGCCGCGGTCGCCTTCCGACGCTGGCTGCGCGAGAAGTACGGCACCCTCGACGCCCTCAACGAGGCCTGGGGCACGGCCTTCTGGAGCCAGGGCTACGACACCTGGGACGGCATCCTGCCGCCACGGCTGCCCCACTACATGCGCAACCCCACCCAGGTACTGGACTTCCGGCGCTTCACCTCCGACATGCTCCTGGAGTGCTACGTCGCCGAGCGGGACATCGTCCGCCGCCACACCCCGCACCTGCCGGTCACCAGCAACTTCATGCCGCTGTGGATGGGCCAGGACGCCTGGCGCTGGGCCGAGGAGGAGGACGTCGTCTCCGTCGACATCTACCCCGACCCGCACGACCCGCTGGGCGCCCAGAGCGGCGCCCTCGTCCAGGACATGACCCGCTCCCAGGCGCGCGGGCCGTGGATGCTCATGGAGCAGGCGGCCGGGCCCGTCAACTGGCGGGGCGTGAACCACCCCAAGCCACGAGGCCTCAACCGGCTCTGGTCCCTCCAGGCCGTGGCCCGGGGCGCCGACGCCGTCTGCTACTTCCAGTGGCGGCAGTCCCGGCAGGGCGCGGAGAAGTTCCACTCCGGGATGGTCAGCCATGCGGGGGAGGAGGGCCGGACCTACCAGGAGGTCAGGCACCTCGGCGCGGAGCTGGAGCGGATCGCCGCCGAGGTGAGCGGCCGGAACATCACCGCGAACATCGCGGTCCTGCATGACTGGCACGCCTGGTGGGCCGGCGCCCAGGACGGGCGCCTGTCCACCCTGGTGGACTACCCGGACGTCCTGCGCGCCTGGCACCGAGCCCTCTGGCAGGCGCACCTCACCACCGACTTCGCCCACCCCGAACACGACCTGACGCCGTACCCCGTCGTCGTCGTGCCGCAGCTGTACGCGCTCACCGACGCGGCGATCGACAACCTCCTCGCCTACGTCCGCCAGGGCGGCACCCTCGTCTGCGGCTTCCTCACCGGCGTCGCCGACGAGGACGACCGCGTGCGCCCCGGGGGCATGGACGCCCGCCTGCGCGACCTGTTCGGCATCCGCACACTGCACGAGTGGTGGCCGCTGGACGCGGGGGAGACCGTCGCCTGCGAGGCGTTCCCCGGCATGCTGTGGTCGGAGGAGCTGGAGGCCGACGGCACCGCCGAGGAGACCGTGCCGTACAAAGGCGGTGAACTCGACGGACTGCCCGCCGTGCTGCGCAAGGGCCGGGCCTGGTACGTCTCCACGCTCCCGGAGCCCGGGGCGCTGCGCGACCTGCTGGCCCGGATCGCGGACGGCGCGGGGGTCCGGCCGGTGCTCGACGGCCTCCCTGAGCAGGTCGAGGCCGTACGGCGGGGCGAGGTGCTGTTCGTGCTGAACCACAGCCTCGAGCCGGTGACCGTCGAGGTGCCCGGCACCCACCACGACCTGCTGGCGGGGACGGCCGTCACCGACCGGGTGACCCTCGGCCGCTACGGGGCGGCGGTGCTCCGGTCATGACCGCGCTCACCGGCCCCGTCCACGGCACCTGGGAGCCGCACCCGGCCGCCCGCTGGGAGGACGGCTTCCTGAGCGGCAACGGCCGGCACGGCGCACTTGTGTTCGGTGACCCGAACGCGGAGCGGGTCGTCGTCACGCATCACACCCTGGTACGGCCGAGCGGCGACGGCGCGCACCGACGGCCGCCGCGGCTGGCCGCCGAGCTTCCCGCGCTTCAGGACCGGTTGCTCGCGGGGGATGTCACGGCCGCCGAAGGGTTCACGGACGGCCGGGAGCTGCAATGGGTGCAGCCCTTCCATCCCGCCTTCCAGGTCAGCCTCGTCCGGCCCGCCGGCGACGGTGGCGACTACCGCCGCGACGTCGACTTCACGACGGGCGTCGTACGGGCGACCTGCGCCGGCTGGACCAGCCGGGTCTTCGTCTCCCGCGCCGACGACGTGATCGTCCAGCATGTGACGGCGCCCGGCCTCACCCTCGACATCTCCCTCGACCCCCGGCTCCCCGGTGCCCCCGCCGGACTGGCCGTCGGCCACGGCGCCGTCGTCGCCCCGGAGGGCGCCCTGCTGAGCCTGCGCGCCCCTTACCCGGAGGGTGACCGTGCCTTCACCGGCGTCACGCTCGTCGTTGTCACCGGCGGCACGACGACCCTCGCCCCGCCCCACGCGCACGTCGACGGAGCCCGGTCCCTGCTGCTCCTCACCCGCGTCCGGCGGCACACCAGCGAACTGGACGTGACCGCGGAGGGCCGCGCTCTGCGCGACCTGCCCATGGACTACGACGAGCTACTCGACCGACATGCTGCCCTCCACCGCCCCGCCTACGCGCGAGTCACCCTCGACCTCGCCGCCGACCCGGCCGAACGGGCCCTGCCGGGCTCGGAGCTGCTGAAGCGCCCGCGTGCCCCCGCCCTGCTGGAGCGGCTGTTCGCGGCCGGCCGCTACCACCTGCTGTCCGCCAGCGGCCTCTTCCCGCCCCGCCTGACCGGCCTGTGGACCGGCGACTGGAACACGGCCTGGTCGGGGGCGTTCACCAACGATGCCAACCTCAACCTCCAGACCGCCTCCGCCGCGGCTGCCGACCTGCCCGAGGTCACCGAGGCCCACGCCGCGCTGATCCAACGCCAGCTGCCCGACTGGGGCGACAACGCCCGCGCGGTCTTCGGCACCCGGGGCGTGGTCGCCCCCGCCCACACCGACGGCGAGTCCGGCCACTCGTACCACTTCAGCCGCGAGTACCCACTGCACCTGTGGACCGCGGGCGCCGACTGGCTGCTCAAGCCCCTCGTCGACCACGACGAGACCCACGGCGTCCGCGACCCGCGCACCGCCGCCGCACTCGCCGAAGTCGCCGTGTTCTACGAGGACTTCCTCACCCGCACCGACGACAGCGGACAGCTCGTCGTCGTGCCCTCCTACTCACCCGAGAACCGCCCCGCAGGCGCGAGCTGGGTGACGATCAACGCCGCCATGGACCTCTCGGCGGCCCGCCACGCCCTGCGCACCGCGGCCGACTACCACCCGGACACCCCGGACGCCGGCCGCTGGCGCGCCCTCGCCGACCGGATCCCGCCGCACCGGATCAACGAGGACGGGGCCCTGGCCGAATGGGCCTGGCCCGGCCTGGCGGACTCCTACGACCACCGCCACCTCAGCCACCTCTACGGCGTCTGGCCGCTCGAGGAGATCACCCCCTACGACACCCCCGACCTGGCGGCCGCCGCCCACCGCGTCCTCGAACTGCGCGGAGCCGAGAACGACTCCGCGCACGGCCATCTGCACCACGCGCTCATCGCGGCCCGGCTCCGGGACGGCGACCGCGTCGCCCACGTCCTCGGCCAGGTCCTGGACGGCGACTTCTTCCACGCCTCCCTGATGAGCGCCCATTACCCGAACCGCGACGTCTACAACGCCGACGCCGCGCACACCCTGCCCGCCGTGCTGATCGAGATGCTTCTCCAGTCGACCCCCCACCGACTGGTCCTCCTGCCCGCGCTGCCGCACGCTCTCCCGGCGGGCCGGCTCACGGGGGTACGCACGCGGTTCGGTGCCGAGGTCGAACTGACCTGGGCGCCCGGCGGGGCGAGGGCGGTCCTGAAGCCGACTCGCACCGTCCGTATCGAAGTCAGGACATCTTCCGGCGACGCGGAGTCGATCGACCTCGTCGCAGGAGAGGACCACGTCCTCAGCCTTGAGGCGTGGTAGTACCCCCACAATTCCCCCCACCCGTGGAAGGGACACCATGGTCAAGAGCGCAATACGTAAGGCCACCATGGCGGTACTGGCGCCGGCGTTGGCTCTCGGTGCCACCGTCGGCCTCGCAGCCGCCCCCGCTTCGGCAGCAGTCTGGAATTCCTGCGATCAGTGGGGCAACACCAGCCTGGACGGCTACAAGCTCTACAACAACATCTGGGGCTCCGGCGCCGGCAGTCAGTGCGTCTGGGCCAACTCCGGGACCGGCTGGGGTGTCTGGGCCGACCACCCCAACACGGGCGGCATCAAGTCCTACCCCAACTCGACGAAGCCGATCAACAAGACGATCGACTCGCTCGGCTGGCTCACCAGCTCCTACAACGTCAGCGTCCCGTCGTCCGGCGCGTTCAACACGTCGTACGACATCTGGGACACCGACCACCAGTACGAGATCATGCTCTGGGTCAACGACAACGGAGCCGTCGGCCCGATCGGCACCTGGCAGGCCAACGTCACGCTCGGCGGCCACAACTGGAACGTCTACAAGGGCACCAACGGGTCGAACCAGGTGTTCTCGTTCCTGCGGACGTCCGACTCCAACTCCGGCACCGTGGACATCAAGCCGATCCTCCACTGGATCGCCTACACCAAGGGCTGGATGCCCGGCAACGAGACCATCGGCGACGTCCAGTTCGGCTATGAGATCACCTCGTCGTCCGCCGGCCTCAACTTCAACACCAACAACCTGACCATCAGCGGCGGCTGACCCGACATCAGGGCCGAGGTCGGTCCGCGTCCTCCTCAGGCGCGGTCGACCTCGGCCCGCAGTGCGTTGTAGTCCGCGAATGCGGCACGCCGACGGCACCGGGGCGACGGGCAGGTCGCGGCCGAAGCGGTAGGAGTCGTCCACCGACAGGCCGCCTGGTCGTTGGGGAACTCCAGGAACAGCGGCCGCATGGGCAGCAGGCCCTCCTCGTGCGCCTCCCGCATCATCTGAAGAACGTACGGCTTGAGCCGCTCGCGCGATGCCGGTGTTCCGCCACGGGATGCCGGAACAAAGCTGTCGGGGTCAGGAGGCGGCGGAGGGTGCGCGCCCTGTACTCGTCCGTACCGTCAACTCGGGTGCGATGAGCACGACTTCGTCGGTGCCGCGGCCGTCGAGCTTGGCGACCAGACGCTCCACCGCGTGCCGGCCCATCTCCTGCGCGGGGATGGAGACCGACGTCAGCCGCACCGAGGCCTGGACGGCCACCTGGTCCGGGCAGATCGCGACCACCGACACGTCCTCGGGCACGGCGCGGCCCTGCTGGCGCAGCAGAACGAGCAGCGGTTCGACCGCCTGCTCGTTCTGCACGACGAATCCGGAGGTGCCCGGGCGCTCGTCGAGGATGCGGGCGAGGGTGACGGCCATCGCGTCGTAGCCGCCCCCGCACGGCCGGTGCAACACCCTGACGCCCAACTCACCTGCCCGGGAAAGGAGTCCGTCGAGGGTGCGCTCGGCGAATCCGGTGTGCCGTTCGTAGACCGCGGGGGCCTCGCCGATGACAGCGATGTCGCGGTGGCCGAGCATCGCCAGATGCTCGACGCACAACGCGCCGGTCGCCTTGAAGTCGAGGTCGACGCAGGTCAGTCCTGAGGTGTCGGAGGGCAGTCCGATCAGCACGGACGGCTGATCGGTGCCACGCAGCAACGGCAGCCGCTCGTCGTCGAGTTCGACATCCATGAGGATCATCGCGTCGGCGAGCCCACTGCCGGTGACGCGACGGACGGCGTCGGGACCCTCCTCGCCGGTCAGCAGCAGCACGTCGTACCCGTGCGCCCGGGCCGTCGTGGCGACCGCGACAGCGATCTCCATCATCACCGGCACATACATGTCGGTGCGCAGCGGAATCATCAGCGCGATGATGTTCGACCTGCTGCTGGCCAGGGCCCGCGCGCCCGCGTTCGGGTGGTATCCCAGCTCGCGGATGCTCTGCTCGACCCGCAGCCGGGTGGCCGTGGAGATGGTCCGCTTGCCGCTGAGGACATAGCTCACCGTGCTCGCCGACACTCCGGCGTGCTGGGCGACCTCGGCGAGGGTTGCCATCCAGCTCTCCCAGCTTGTGAAGCGCTTCGACAGTGCGCGCCTATCATTTACGCCTGAAATGCACGCTGGCCGTAGCGTCAGCCTGGGCGTGCGTGTTCCACTATACATTGAAGCGCTTCGACGCTCTCCCAGAGAGCACGGCTCCGCCGAAGGAGGAGTGGGCCCACGGGGGACTCGCCACAGGTCGGCCCCTCCATGCTGAGCCCGCGCCCGGAACATCTCCCTCACCGCCGGGCAATGCACACGGATCACGATCTCCCTGTCGACGGGCACGTCGGCCCAAGTGCACCACAGGCCGGAGCAGAACGGACACGGCCAGGGCGGCTGAAGCCGCCACGATCAGTCGCGCTGCTCTCCGCTGCAGGCCCGCAAGGTTCGAACGAAGGAAGCGAGCACCCATGCAGTCAGTCCCCCGCAGCGCGGTACGCCTTCTCCCCGGACCGTTCCTGGACGCACAGGCCACCGCTCTCGACTACGTGCTGTCCCTCGACACCGACCGGCTCCTCGCGCCCTTGCGGCGCGAGGCCGGCCTACCGCCGGTCGCCGAGTCCTACGGGAACTGGGAGAACTCGGGTCTCGACGGCCACACGGGTCGCCGCGGGCCAGGTGGAGCGAGGCTCCTTCGAACTCGGTGGTGCCTGGGTGCCGTGGTACAACCTGCACAAGCTCTTCGCCGGCCTGCTGGACGCCCACCGGCACACCGGTTCGGACCTGGCCCTGACCGCGGTGCGGCGGTTGGCCGACTGGTGGGACCAGGTGGCGGCGAGGATGGACGACGACACCCACGAAGCCATGCTCCGCACGGAGTTCGGTGGGATGTGCGAGGTTCTGGCGGACCTCGCCGACGTCACCGGCACGGACCGCTACGCCGCCCTGGCGCGGCGCTTCCTCGACCAGTCCCTGCTCCGCCCGTGCGCGAGCACCGCGACGTCCTCGACGGGATGCACGCCAACACTCAGATCGCCAAGGTCGTCGGATACCAGCGGCTCGGCGAGGTCGTCAACGACCCCGGCCTGCGGGACGCCGCCCGGTTCTTCTGGCAGACCATGACCCGGCACCGGACGTTCTCCTTCGGCGGCAACTCCGTACGCGAGCACCTGCACCCCCGCGACGACTTCACCTCCGCGCTCCAGTCGCCGGAGGGCCCCGAGACCTGCAACACCTACAACATGCTCAAGCTGAGCCGCGCGCTGTTCCTCGAACGGCCGGACACCGAGGTGCTCCACCACTACGAGCGCGCGACGGTCAACCACATCCTCTCGTCCCTGCATCCCAAGGGTGGGATGGTGTATTTCACGCCCGTGCTACCGGGCCACTACCGCGTGGTGTCGACGCCCCAGAACTGCTTCTGGTGCTGCGTCGGCACCGGGCTGGAGAACCACGCGAAGTACGGCGAGTTGGTATACACCGCCGAGGGCGGCGACCTGTTCGTCAACCTCTTCATCGCCTCACGGCTCAACCTGCCCGAACAGAACCTGGTGCTCGAGCAGACCGGGACAGCCCCCTACGACGACGAGGTCGGACTCGTGGTACGCGGGGCTCCCGCCACGCCTGTAGCGCTCCAGATACGCGTCCCCAGCCGGCACGAAGGGACGCCGCAGGTCCGTATCAACGGCGCACCGCCCGTGGATGGACCCGACCCGCTCACGACGCGCCGCGGGGCAGGCGGACAGCCCCTGGCATACCTGCGTCTGGAGCGGCAGTGGCACGAAGGGGACACGATCACCGTCCGCCTTCGCCCGCGCATCAGCGCCGAGCTGCTCCCCGACGGCTCGCCGTGGGTGTCGTTCCGCTTCGGACCCAGCGTCCTCGCGGCCGAGGGCGACCGCAACGACCTGGTCGGGCTCTTCGCCGACGACTCCAGGATGGGACATGTCGCCGGCGGCCCGTTGCGCCCCCTGGAGCACCTGCCCGTCGTGCTCACCCCGAGCACCTCCGATCCGGCGGCCGGCGTACGCCGACTCGCCCCGAACCGGCTGGCGTTCGCCCTGGAGCACGTGGACGCGCGACCAGGTGAGTCCGTCATCCTCGTACCGTTCGCCGGCGTTCATGAATCCCGCTACCACGTCTACTTCCCCCTGGCGGAACCGGAGCGGCTCCGCGAGCGGCCGACGAAGCGGCACTCGCGCTGCACGACCGAACCGTTGACGCTGTTGCCGCCGGTCAGCAACAACCCGAAAGCGACCATCTGTTCGAGGGGCAGGACACATGGTCGGGCCTCACCGACGGGCTGACGTGGCGGGCCGCCACGGGATGGTGTTCCTACCGCCTGACAGACCCGGACGGCACCGCTACCGGCCTGCAGGTGACCCACCTCTCGGACCGAAGTGCCGGATCGACCCGCGTGCTGGTCGACGGCCATGTGCTGGGCACGCTTACGCCTTTGTCGCATCCCGAGGGCAAGGAAATCTCCCAGGTACTCCCGCTGGACGCAAACCGTCGTGCCGGGACCGCCGAGATTCGGTTCGAAGCGGTTGGCCCTGCAACCACCATCCGGCTGCGCGAAGCACGCCTGGTGCGCTGACGTGGCCGCCGATCGTGGGCGGCACGGGTGTGGCGATCACAGTCCTGACGGCGTATGTCCCCCACCTCGTCGGCGTCTGCAAAATCTGCTCCAGATTGGCCGCGTTGGCAGCGCCACGCTTCAATGTACTGGTGCAGTTCCACAGCACCTACCAGCCAGATCACCGGGACTACCACAGCAATCGTCGCCGCGAAAGTGTCGTTCATCCGAATGGTCACGAGGACATCATCCGCATGCGGTGGCCTGCTGGTACATCTGTCCGCTGAAGTGCGCGGTGACATCGACCTCGAGGTTCGGTTGCGACGACCGTTTCTCCAGCTTCTCGGTAACCGTCCACTCCTGTGGAGGGTCATTGGAGTCAGTGAAATCGAGCCGCGCCGGCCGTCTAAGTGTGATGACCTCGTTGTACTGCGTGGTCGTGCTGAGTGGCTGGACGTACCACATGACACACGGCGGCACCGTGTCCACGTTGATGTACGCGCCGTCCGTAAAGCTCACTGTTACGTCGGTGATCGGCTTGCGCGTGTGGTTCCCGATGCTGAGTGACTCCACGCCAGCCGTCTTCCAGGCCAAGAAGTCGATAAGACTTGCGTGCTCCCGCTCCGCCGCTTTTCGGGCAGTCTCGTCGGCTTTCTGCGCCTGGTAGTAGCTCAGCACGGCAATGATCACGGCCACAGCCGACACAATGAACGCGAACCACTCCCTGACCCTCTGCCCCTTCGATGGGGCTGCGTCACTCGCCATGAGTCCACGATCAGCCCGCCGACACGCGACATCTCTGTGGCCGCAGCCGACGGAGTGAACCCCCGTCGCTCAGGAGGTGCCGCTATGCCGTCCCGAGCCGCGCGCCGCTGCACAACCCCGGCTGCGCCTCGATGGCCACCCCCCTGCCTCCAAGTGCCCCACCCACGACAAGCGCCGGCCCCGCCGTTCTGCCAGGGCCAAGGGGTACGGACGTGAGCACGCGCAGCGGTTCCGCGCCGGCGTCCTCGAGCGGGACCGCGTGTGCGTGGCCTGCAGGCAGGCCGAGGCCACCCAGGCCGACCACTGGCCGCTGTCCAAGCGTGACCTGCGGGCCCGCGGCCTCGACGAGCACGACCCCCGCCGAGGCCGAGGCCGAGGCCTGTACGCCTCGTGCCACTCCAAGGAGACCTTGAAGCACCAGCCCGGAGGCTGGAACGCAGGTCCTCGCTACTGACCGTCAGGGGGAGCCCAGCCTCGCGCTGAAAGGTTTCCGGATCCGCCGTACCGGGCCCCCGCCGTAACCGAATGTGACCGGAGGTGATCACGGGAAGGCGTGGCCCTGCCCCCAAGCCGACCGCGCTGCGCGTCCTTCACGGTGACCGGAAGGACCGCATCAACACCGGCGAGCCGCAGCCCGACGAGGGTGAGATCACCCCGCCTGTCTGGCTGAGCAACGGCGCCCTCGAGGTCTGGCGCATCCTGGCTGACGAGCTGACGAGCTGACGAGCTGACGAGCTGACGGCCAAGGGAGTCCTCACCGCCTGGGACGTCGAGGCCTACGCCAACTGGTGCGACGCGGTCGCCCGCCGGCGGACCGCCGCCGAGCACGTCGCCCAGGAGGGCGCCGTCGTCGAGCACCCCGTCTACAGCAAGAACGGCGACGTCACCGGCACCCGGGTGGGGAAGAACGCCTGGCTCCTGGCGCTCGACGCGGCCGACGCACAGGTGCAGCGCTACGGCGCCCGGTTCGGGCTCACTCCGAGCGACCGAGCACAGCTGAAGATCGGCGGCCAGACCGACCCGGCCGGAGCGGAGCGGCGTGGGGTCGATGCCGCGGCCGCGGTCTCCTGTGTCAGGTGCTCCAGGGTGAAGTCCCGCCGTGCGGGTGCCATCTCGAGCGCGTCGAGCCGGGGGGGTGGGCTCCGGCGGGGCCGGATGGACCACCGCCTCGCCGTCCATTCACGTCGAGGTTTCCGTTACTGCAGGTAAGGGCGACCCTCGGTCGCCTAGTTGCAGGGCACCGTTGCGGGCAGCGCCCACCCGTCACTTCCGCGCTGTCGTGCCGAAGGGGAGGGGCTCGCCTGAGTGCAAGTGTTCCCTCAGCCACTGCTCGGTGTTGCTTACGTGCAGCAGTGCGGCGGCCTGGCTGAGGGCGGCGTCACGGGTGGACAGCGCGTTGAAGATCGCCTCGTGCTCGGCGAGAGTGCGGCCCGCGGCCTTGTCGTCGACCAGTCCGCGCCAGATGCGGGCGCGAAGGGTGCGGCCGGAGATCCCTTCCAGGAGGCTGAGGAGGGTCTCGTTGCCCGTGGCCGAGACGACGGCGCGGTGGAAGGCGGCGTCGTGGGCGTTGAGCTGTTCGATGTCGAACCGGGCCTCGCGCATGGCATCCAAGTGGCGCTTCACCCCGGCCAGTTGGGCGTCGGAGATTCGAGTCGCGGCCAGCGCCGTGGCGACCGGTTCCAGGAGCCGCCGTACCTCCATGAGGTCCTGCAGGGCGACCGGGTCGCCCTGCAGCAGTTCCACCGCGCTGCCGAGCCCCTCCAGCAGCAGGCTCGGCTGGAGGCTGGTCACATACGTGCCGTCGCCCCGCCGGACCTCCAGGACCCGCGCGACGGCCAGCGCCTTGACCGCTTCCCGGGCGAGGTTGCGGGACAGTCCCAGCTGAGTGGCCAGGTCCGGCTCCGGTGGGAGCTTCGAACCCGGCGCCAGGGCACCGGTCCGGATCAGCTCACGGATCTGCTCGATGGCCTTGTCCGTCAGAGACACCGCTCATCCCTCCCCCCACCGTCCCCGTGAGCACGTCCGACCTGATCAGACCCTGAGTGCGGAGATCGTCCCAGAAGCTGTCCGGGACTTGCTGATCACGGATTTCCGCGTTTCGTCCGACCTGTTCCGAAGTCCGCATGCCGAGGGTGACGTTGATGATACTGGGATGCGACGCCCATCCCGCCACCGTGCCGGGGCCGCCCCAGAAGGCGGGGTACCGGCGCGACGGACCGGAGTTGGCAAACACCGGTCCGCCGCCCGCTGAGCGCCTGCACACTCGCGGCGTCAGCCTCGACCGCGCCGGCTGCAGGTCGGATGGGGCCTGTCTGCGCGGAGGCAGGCCCCCTGCTCGTGCCCGTGCTGACCTGTGAGCACCTCTCATCCCCCCGGTCACCTCTCGTGCCCATCGAGCAGCGGGATGGTGGGGACGACACAAGGGCAGCGGTCCAGGGCGCTGTACCCACGCAGCGACCAGCACATTCTCCCCAGGGTGAGGTCGGCGAGAAGCCGTCCCCGGCGCGGGACGGAGGCGGTCGGCCGGCCTCGCCGGCCGGATGAAGTGCCTGCCACCGGGAGGCGGCGGGCTACCGTACCGACGCTCAGTGCCGTCGCCATGCCCGGCCGCGAGGCCGGCGACGGCTCGCGGGGATCGGATCCAAACGCGGCTCGGCTAGGGGAGGGTCTGCGCGCACCAGATCGTCTTGCCGTTGGTGGTGTGCCGGGTGCCCCACCCCTGGGTGAGCTGGGCGACGAGCAACAGGCCCCGGCCGCCCTCGTCGAAGGCGCGGGCCCGGCGTAGGTGTGGAGAGGTGTTGCTTGCGTCGGAGACCTCGCAGATCAGGGAAGTATCGCGAATCAGCCGGAGCCTGATCGGCGGCTCGCCGTATCTGATGGCGTTGGTGACCAGCTCGCTGACGACCAGTTCGGTGACGAATGACGCCTCCTCCAGACCCCAGGCGTCCACCTGTTCGACGGCGAACTTCCTGGCGCGCGGCACCTGCGCGGTGTCGGGCTCGACGACCCAGTCAGCGACGTGGTGGGGAGCCAGCGCGTGAGTGCGAGCGAGCAGCAGAGCGGCGTCGTCGGTGCGGCGTTCGGGAAGCAGGTCGTCCATCGCCCTGTCGCAGAGGGCCTCCAGTGAGATGGTCGGCCGGTTCAGGACCTGGAACAGTTCGTCGATCCTCTGGTCGGCGTCGCGCTCTCGGTTCTCCAGCAATCCGTCGGTGTAGAGGGCGAGCAGGCTGCCTTCGGGCAGCTCGAGCTCGGTCGCCTCGAACGGCAGCCCACCGATGCCGAGCGGCGGTCCCGGCTGTGCGAGTACGGAGGTCCTGGTGCCGTCCGGGGAGATGATCAGCGGCAGCGGATGGCCGGCGCTCGCCAGCGCGCAACCGCGGGAGACCGGGTCGTAGACGGCATACAGGCAGGTTGCCCCGAACTCGCCGGTCGGCTCGAAATGGCCGGCGGGCTGAAGGTCGCTGGACAGGTGGATGACGAGGTCGTCCAGGTGGGTCATCAGCTCGTCCGGTGGCAGGTCCACGTCGGCCAGGGTGCGGACCGCCGTTCGCAGCCGGCCCATGCTGGCCGAGGCGTGCAGGCCGTGGCCGACGACGTCGCCGACCACCAGGGCGACCCGGGCGCCGGACAGCGGAATGACGTCGAACCAGTCACCGCCCACTTCCGCGCCGGTCCCGGCGGGCAGGTAGCGGGAGGCCACCTCGATCGCCTCCTGGCTTGGCAGTCGCTGGGGCAGCAGGCTGCGCTGCAGGGTCAGCGCCGTGGTGCGCTCGCGCGAGTACCGGCGGGCGTTGTCGACGGCGACCGCCGCCTTGGCGGTCAGCTCTTCGGCGAGGATCAGGTCGTCGGCGGTGAAGGTCTCGGGCCGGTCGCTGCGGGCGAACATGACGACGCCGAGCAGCGCGCCGTGCGCGCGGAGGGCCACGGTGATTCGGCCGGTCAGCCCTTCTGCGGCGATGGACTCGTCGATCAACGGGTTGCCCGGTGGCCAGTGGGCGGGGTCGGCGGCGAGCCCGGGTCCGAAGGCCCATTCGCCGCCTTGGCTGGGTTCAGTGGCGAGCTGGACCGTGGACCTGCCGGTGACCATGCAGCGGGTGGCGATGGAATCGGGAGGGTGGCTCACCGGCCTCGTGTGCCCGGGGCGGTGGTCGATGCCCTCCTCTGTGCTGTGCTGGGCGGCACGGCTGAGCGCGATGGTTTCGCCGGGGGTGGACGCGGAGAAGGAAAGCGGTTCCTCTCCGCGCAGCACTTCGTCGAAGAGGTCGACGGTGACAAGGTCGGCGAATCCCGGCACCGAGGTCCTGGCCAGTTCCTGGGCGGTGCCTACCACGTCGAGTGTCCGGCCGATGCCGCTGCTGGCCTCGTTGAGGACGAGCAGGCGCTGCCGAGCCCAGTATTCGGCACTCATGTCGAATCCCCAGTTGGCGACCGCGCGGATCCTGCCTTCGGCGTCCCGGACGGGCCACATGCTGGTGGCCCAGGCGTTGGCGTGGGTGCTGCCGAGCGGGCGGAAGACGGTGATGAGACGCGCGGGCTCTCCCGTCCTGGCCACTTCCGAGAGCTGGTTGGTGTATGCCATGTCGTCCAGTTGGGGGAACAGCTCGCGGTACTTCTCACCGAGCACCTGCTCCTCGGAGTGCGCCATCACCCGGCACGCGGAGGCGTTGACCCACAGGAACCGCAGCTCAGGGTCGTAGACGCCCAGAGCGAAGGGGCACTGCTCGAATGCCCGGTCGGCGATCACCGGGCGGCGTCCCCACGGCTGGACGGTCACCACGTGGCCCAGCGCACGGCCGTCCGCGCCGCGCAGCGGATGAGCCGTCACCACGGCGTCCACCGTGGAACCGTCCCGGTGGCGCAGCGGGACGACTCCCGTGGAGTCGGAGCCGATGACGTGGTTCTCGGGGAAGTCGGGTGGGGGATCGACCAGCAGGTCGGTCACGGGCCGCCCCACGGTCTCCTCATCCGTCCAGCCCAGCAGCAGTCGCCCGCCCTCGCTCCAGCCGCTCACCACACCGTCCGGGGCCACCACGACAGCGGCAGTCGGGGCATCCTGCATGCCAGCCATCTCCACGCGCCACGCCTCCGTCCGGACAGCGGTGCTCGCCAGGACTGGTTTCCAGCGGCTGTTTCCAGCCTAGGTCCACTCCGTCTGGTGCGCTGCACCGGTCGCGGTTCGTATCAGGTGGTGAACACCACGTGACCGGTGCCCTGCCCGGGGCGGGCGTCGACCTTGGGCCGCTTGGCCGGGCCCGAAGGGCGCAGTGCGCGTCGCCCTCCTCCGCGCCAGGACCGGCGCACCGCTCCACCGACCGGAGGCTCACCCGCTCATCGGCGGCCAGCTCTCAGTCAACGAGGGGCTCGTAGTCGAACCAGTCGAAGTGGACGGTGCCTTGGGCCGCGTACATGCCGAGGACGCGGCCGGTGAAGCCGCCGGCGACCTCGGTGGACAGGTAGCGGCCGTCGAGGGTGGCGAGTTCGGTGACCGTGCCGCCCGCGGCCTCGACCCCGAGGGAGACGACGTCAGGTCCGGTGCACGGCCCGTGGGGTGGTGGCGGGGCGCTGATCGTGACGGCAAGGGCCACAGGCCCGGCCGGCACGGATTGTTCGGCCACGACAGCGCTCAGGGAGCCGACGCGCGCGATCACCCGTACCTCCGTGCCGGACGCCTCGATCGCGTAGTGATGCCGCTCGTCCAGCCGGACCGCGAGCCCGCCGCGGCCTGCCGAGGAATCGACCAGGGTGCGCGCCCGGCACGACAGATGCTGCTGGCGACGGCCGGTGAACACGACGTCGGGCTCGTCCAGGGAGCCGCCCCGCGCGCGGAGCGTCAGCCATCCGGGGCGCTCCTTGGTGGTGCAGAGCTCGGCGGGCCGGTCCCGCAGGGAGATCCAGGACGGCCCGAGTTCGCTGAGCTCGAAGTCGTCCCGTTGCTCCTCGACGGGGCCGGGGGAGAGCGGCCAGGGGAGCGCGGAGAGGTCCATCGTGACCTCGCCGACGACCGGCCAGTCGTCCTCCCAGGTCACGGGGGCGAGGAAGGTCTCCCGGCCGAGCACGTGCCAGCCGGGGGTGCCGCCGCGCGGTCGTACGCCGAGGAAGACCATCCACCAGGAGCCGTCGGGTGCCTGGACCAGGTCCGCGTGCCCGGTGTTCTGCACGGGGTGGTCCGTGCCGCGGTGCGTGAGGACCGGGTTGGCCGGGCACGGCTCGAACGGCCCGGTCGGCGTGCGACCGCGGGCGATGGACACGCCGTGGCCGCGCTCGGTGCCGCCCTCGGCGATGAGCAGGTACCAGTAGCCGCCGATCCGGTACAGGTGCGGCGCCTCCGGTGCCTTGGCGCCGGGTGCGCCGGACCAGAGCTTGCGCGGTGCCCCGTACGTCTGCCCGGTGGACGGGTCGAGACGGACCTGCGACACCCCGGCGACCGTGCACCAGCAGGTGCCGTTCTCGTCCCAGGCCAGGTCGGGATCGATACCGGGCACGCCTGGTGCCGGGATCGGATCCGACCATGGTCCGGCCGGGTCGGTCGCCGTGACGATCAGGTTGCCGCCACCCTCGCTGCAGTTGGTGACGATCAACCAGAAGCGACCGTCGTGATGGCGCAGGGTGGGGGCGTAGATGCCGGCTGAGGACGGCATGGAGGCCGGCAGACGCAACTGCTCAGGCCGGTCCAGAACGTTGCCGATCTGCCGCCAGTGCACCAGGTCACGGCTGTGGAAGATGGGTACGCCGGGGAAGTACTCGAAGCTGGAGCAGGCGAGGTAGTAGTCGTCGCCGACGCGGCAGATGCTCGGGTCGGGGTGGAGCCCGGGGAGCACGGGGTTGGCGGCGCGGGCGGGCCGGTTCTGAGCGGGCACCCTTGGTCGTCCTTTCGTCGGGTGGGCAGCAGGGACGGCGCTCAGGGAGCGTCCGGCTCCGTGCGGGTGATGCGGAGCAGCGCCGCGGAGGGCGCGGTGGGCAGGGTCACGGTGAGGTCGGCCGTGTCCGGGTTCCAGACGGCAACGGCCTGACGGTCGGCGGGGTACAGCACCTCGACACGGGTTGCGCTGCCCGCTCGCTCGGGCAGCCGGAGGGTGGTGGTGGCCTCGCCGCCCGGGCGGCGCCAGACGGTGAGGTAGCTGGTGGCGGGGGTGTGCAGAGCGAGGGCGATCCACGGGTCGTCCCAGGCGGGGAGGCCAAGTGGCCAGGACGGCACGGCCCGGGGCAGATCGGCGCGGATGGCCTGGTACACGGCGACCGCTTCGTGGACCAGGGCGCGGGCCTCCGGTTCCAGCTCCGGCAGGAGGCCGGAGAGGTGGATGCGGCCGAGGAGGGCGCTCGCCATGGTGAAGGCGACCTCGTCGAGGGAGTCCTCCGGCTGGGGGTAGGCCCAGACGGCGCCCTGTTCGGGGGTGACGGCGGTGGGTGCGGAGGCCGCGATGGGCGCGTAGAGCTGGAGGTTCTGCTGGTCGCTTGTGGACTGCAAGTGCAGCCGGGAGAGCAGGGCGTGGTCCCAGCGCATGCCGCCGGAGGCGCAGTTCTCCACGACCAGGTGCGGGTGCCGGTCGAGGATGCCGTCGAGCCAGTCGAGGTGCGCGCGGTTGTGGCCGAGCAGGCCGGCGCCGGGTGTCTCGCCGGGGTGGGCGCTGGTGCCGGAGCCGGGGTCGATGTTGTGGTCGAGTTTGAGGTAGCCGACGCCCCACTCGCCGGCCAGGCGGTCCACGACCTGGTCGAGGTGGGCGCGGGCGGCGGGGTGGCGCAGGTCCAGGTGGTGCCGGCCGGCCTCGGTGACGCGGGCGCCGTCGCGGCGGAAGAACGCCTCGTCGGGCAGGGACTTGGCCAGCGGGCTGTGGACGCCGATCACTTCCGGCTCCAGCCACAGGCCGGGCACCATGCCGCGCTCCCGGATGCGGTCCAGCACCTCGTGGATCCCCTTCTCGCCGGGGAAACGTGAGGCGGATGGTTCCCAGGCGCCGACGCTGGTCCACCAGCCGTCACCGTCGTCGTACCAGCCCGCGTCGATGACGAAGTACTCGGCGCCCGCGTCGGCCGCCGCGTCGATGTGCGGCAGCAGCTTGTCGGTGGTGGGGTCTCCCATCAGGCAGTTCATGTAGTCGTTGAAGATGACGGGCAGGCGCTGGTGGTCGGCGTGCGTGCGGCGGTGGGCGCGGCGGTAGCGGGTCAGCGCGGCGAACGCGGCGTCGGGACCGCCGTCGGCGCTGAAGGACACCGCCACGGGTATGGTGCGGAAGGCGGCCCGGGGCTCCAGGGGGTGCCGCCAGCCGTGGTGGGTGTCGGTGGGACCGGACAGTGCCACGTACGCCGCCCGGTCGTGCTCCTCGCACTCCCAGCGCCAGCCGCCGCCGTTGTGCTCGATCTGCCACACCCAGGCGCGGCCGGTGTGCCGGTCCGTCAGGCCGCCCATCGGCAGGTGTCCGCAGCTGGACCAGGTGCCCTGTCCGGTCAGTGCGAAGCCGGCCTTGCCGTGCCCGTACGTCACGCGTCCGCTGTGGGTGGGGGTGGTTCGGCGCATGGGCTGTCGCTGCCAGCGGCATTCGGCGACCCAGTCGTTGTCCGCCCACAGCAGGTCGGCGGCGTCGATGGCCGCAGGATCGCGGGGGGTGAGGCAGCCCGCCACGAAGGAGCTGACCGACTCCAGGTGCAGAGTGGTCGGCCCTTCGTTGCGCAGCGTCACCTCGCTGCGCAGCACGGGGATGCCGTCCGGCGTCCGGTAGACCACCTCCGCGGCCAGCCCGGTTTCCGGGTCATGGAGGTCCACGGTCAGTGTGTGCCAGTCGCCGTCGCGGGCCGTGCGGTGGCTCCGGTGGCGCAGCCGCCCGCCGAGAGCGGTCCCGATCAGGCGGCTGCCCGACCAGCCACGGCCGTGACCCGCGGCCGTCACCTCCACCAGGGGCAGGGACTCGCCGGGCTCGCCCGTCTCGCCGGGCAGTCCGAGATGCGTGAGGCGGGCACTGCCGTCGTCGCCGAGGACGAAGTCGAGTCGCAGGGCCTCGTGACCCCAGCGGAAGCTCCGCTGTTCGTTCTCCATGGTGTCCTTTCCAGGTCAGTGGCCGCGCAGGACCGCGCAGCCGCCGGGCGGCAGCTCGTGGGATGTGGTGTCGGTGAGCAGTTCGTGGCGTGTGACCTCGCGCAAGACGCGGCTGTCGGGCCCGCGTGCGGGAGCTTCGCTGAGTGCCAGGTCTCGGCGCCGGCCGGGACTGCCGCCCCTGGACGAAGAGGGCCGGCAGCCACGGGCTGCCGCCGGCCAGGCCGGGCTCGGTCGGTTACTGGTCGGGGGTGACGACGTCGAGTTCGCGGGCGAAGGTCCAGAGGTTCAGCCGCAGGTAATAGGGCAGCATCAGGTTCGTTGCCACCGGGCGGTCAGAACCAGGGCCGCGGGGAGGCGGTCGGGGTGGCGACGTCGGCGGCCACGCCGTTCGCGTGGAGGCGGTCGATGTGGGCGTGGAGCCAGGTGAAGTCGTAGCGCCCTTCCCCCGGTTCGAGCAGTGCCCAGGAGAGACGCCCACCGTGGCTGGGTTGACCCTCGCCCGGCGCATGAGGTCGTCGTCTTCCCTCCGGGACCGGCTCGTCCCATTGCTCGAGGTTGTAGTCCCCGCCGAAGGCCAGGCCGCCCAGGTGGTCGGTGATGCTGCGTGCCGTCATGACGGTTCCTCGGGCTTGGGGAATCGTGTGGCGCTCTGACTGGTTGCCAGCGGACTTGGGTGATACGCCTGTTCGTCCTGGGGTGGATGCCGGTGTGATGACGCGGAAGGGGCGACGGGCAAAGGCCCCCGACGTCCCCATGCGCCGCTGCGCCCACGAGGCCTCGGCGGTTCAACCCGTGCTTCACGGTGGCGCTCTGCTCCGCAGATTATCGAAGCGCTTCACTTCATGGGGAAAGTTAACGGACATCTCCCTCGTGAAACAAGGGTCAGGGCGGACCAGGGCCCGAAGTAAATTCTCCTACCTGGGGCATTGACAGCCTGATAGTGATAGTGACAGCGTCGATGCGCTTCGACAATCGCCTCGACCGACATCCGCGCCCCCTTGCCGAGGGATCCGTTTCGTGACTTCTGCGACCCCGTCCGCCGCCCCGCCGCCCTACCGCGAACCCTCGCTTCCGATGAGCAAGCGCCTCGAAGACCTGCTGGAACGGCTCACTCTCGACGAGCGGCTCGCCATGCTGCACCAGTACGTCCCTGCCGTCCCACGCCTGGACATCGCTTCGTTCCGTACGGGAACAGAGGCGTTGCACGGTGTGGCCGGACTGGGGGTGGCGACCGTCTTTCCCCAGGCCGTGGGGCTGGGCGCCTCATGGGACGAGGATCTGGTGCGCGCCGTCGCCGAGGCCGTCTCGGTCGAAGTGCGCGCTTTCCACCGCCATCGGCCGACCCCGACCGGGTCCGGCACCAACGGCCTGCAGATCTGGTCGCCCGTGGTGAACCTGCTGCGCGATCCGAGGTGGGGCCGCAACGAGGAAGGCTACTCAGAAGACCCGCTGCACACCGCACGCGTCGGCACCGCGTACTGCCAGGGCCTGGCCGGCGACCATCCCGCCTACCTGCGCGCCGCCCCGGTGCTCAAGCACTTCCTCGCCTACAACAACGAGAACGACCGCTGCGTCACCTCCTCCAGCCTCCGCCCCCGTGTACTGCATGAGTACGACCTGGCCGCCTTCCGCCCGATCATCGCCTCCGGCGCGGCCACCGGCGCCATGGCCGCCTACAACCTGGTCAACGGCCGCCCCTGCCATGTCAGTCCGCTGATCGAGCAGGAGCTGCGGGCCTGGGCCCGGCCGGCCGGCCACGAGCTGTTCGTGGTCAGCGACGAAGCGGCGCCATCCAATCTCGTCGACCTGGAGCACTACTTCGACGACCATGCCGAGTCCCACGCGGCCGCGCTGAAGGCGGGCATCGACAGCTTCACGGACCACCGCGAGGACAGCGCGATCGTGATCGGCCGACTGCGAGAGGCGCTGGAGCGCGGACTGATCGAGGAGGAGGACGTGAACCGGGCGGTACGCCGTCAGCTGCAACTCCGCTTCCGCCTCGGTGAGTTCGACCCGGACCTCGACCCGTACGCCGGTATCGGCCCGGAGGTGATCGACTGCCCCGAGCACCGCGCCCTCGCCCGGAGAGCGGCGACCGAGTCGGTGGTGCTGCTCAAGAACGACGGCCTCCTGCCCCTGGACCCGGCCCGGGCACCGCGGATCGCGGTCATCGGCCCGCACGCCGACTCGCTGTACGAGGACTGGTACAGCGGCACCCTGCCGTACCAGGTCGGCATCGCGACCGGCCTGCGCGCCGCGCTCTCGCAACGGGGCGGCGAGGTGGTCCGGGTGCAGGGTGCCGACCGGATCGCGCTGCGCTCCCGCACCACCGGCGAGCCGCTGGGCGGGACCGCCTTCGGCGTCCAGGAGTGGGGCGACGGCGTCCTCACCCTGTGCGAGTCCGGCACCGGCCGCTACCTCGGCGTCGAGGACGATGCCTCGCTCGTCGCCGAACGGACGCTGCTCAAGAGCTGGTTCGTCGACGAGACCTTCCGCCTGGAGCCCGCCCCGGACGGGGAGGGCAACACCTTTCTGCTCCTCAGCGTGCGCACCGGCCGCTACGCCGCCCTCGATCCCGCCGACGGAGGGGTGCGCGTCACCGCCGAGAGCCCCGCGACCGCCGAGCGCTGGCAGCGAGAACTGCTGCACGGCGGCGCGGCCGAGGCGCGGGCCGCCGCCGAGGAGGCCGATGTGGCGATCGTCGTCCTCGGCAACCACCCGATGATCAACGGCCGCGAGACCGAGGACCGTACCGGGATCGCCCTGCCCGGAACCCAGGAAGCGCTGCTGCGCACGGTTGCCGCGGTCCGCCCGGAGACCGTGCTCGTCGTCATGAGCAGTTACCCGTACGCCGTCGACTGGGCCGACACGCACCTGCCGGCCGTGCTGTGGACCTCCCATGGCGGTCAGGAGACCGGCCACGCGCTGGCCGCGGTACTGCTCGGCGAGGCCGACCCGGCCGGGCGGCTTCCGCAGACCTGGTACCGCGGCGACAACGAGCTGCCGCACCCGCTCGACTACGACATCATCAAGGTCGGCTGGACCTACCAGTACCACCGCGCCGCGCCGCTCTACCCGTTCGGACACGGCCTGTCGTACACCGACTTCGTCCACGGCGACCCGAGGCTCTCCGCGGACTCCACGACCCGGGACGGCTCGGTGGACGTCACGGTGACGTTGACCAACACCGGCTCCAGGTCCGGGAGCGAGGTCGTCCAGCTCTACGTCCGCCCTCTGGACGCTCGCTACCAGGCGCCCCGGCTGCGGCTGGCCGACTTCCGCAAGGTCCGGCTCGAGCCGGGCGAGACCAGGGAGCTCGTCTTCCAGCTCTCCGCCGAACGGCTCGCCCACTGGGACGTCACCACCGGAGCCTTCACCGTCGACCCCGGCGACTACGAAGTGCTGCTGGCGCGCTCCGCCGGGAACATCGTCGGCACCATCCGGCTCACCGTGACCGGGCCCGCGCCCAGCCCCCGCGCGGTCGTCGACCGCCGTACTCTGGCCGTCGACTTCGACGACCACGCGGACGTCACCCTCGTCGACGCCACCCGAGCCTCCGGCGACGCGGTCGCCCCCGCCTATCCGGCGCGCCCCGCGACGTTGCTGTTCCGCTCCGTCGACCTGACCGGCGCGGTCCGGTTCGAGGCCGAGGTTGCCCGCGAGGCTGAGGTCGCCCGCGAGGGCGATGCTGCGGGCGAGCCGAGCGTGGAGCTGCGGGCGGGCGAGCGGAAGCTGGCGCGGATCGCGGTGCCGGTCACCGGCGACCAGTACGCCTGGACCACGGTTGCCACGGAGCTGTCCGGCGTCGAAGCCGGCCTGCACGACCTGACCTTGGTCCTCCACGGCCGCATCCGCCTCGCAGCGTTCCGCTTCGACTCGTCCCGGGCGAACGGCTGAGCGTCCGCCTCCAGGCCCGGCGGCCGCTCGTCCTCGGGTGGTGACAGGACGCCGCCCATGGCCAGTAGTTCTCGGGCTGTTCACGTTCCGTCATCCCGCCGCTTCACCGTCTCTCCATCCGGAGGAAGTCCCCCATGCCTCTCACCGACTTCGACCTTGACGAACTCGTCGGCTACCGACCGGTGTCGACCGCACCGCACGACTTCGACGTCTTCTGGCGGCGCACCCTCGATGACGCCCGATCACAGGGCGGAGCGGTGAAGGCCGAGCGCGTCACCGACCGATTCCGGTTGCGCACCGTCGAGGTGGATGACGTGCGCGTCCCCGGCTGGAACGGCGAACCGGTGGCCGCCTGGCTGCTCCGCCCGCGCGGAGCCGAAGGCCCGCTGCCCGTCGCCGTCACCTACATCGGCTACAGCGGCGGCCGCGGTCTGCCCACCGACCACCTCTTCTGGCCCGCCGCCGGCTACGCCCAGCTCGTTGTCGACAGCCGCGGCCAGGGCCACGACACCCCGGACCGGACCGAGGGCGACGGCACGCAGTGGGCCGAGGGATTCATGACCCGCGGCATCGACTCGCCCGAGACCTACTACTACCGGCGCCTGATCACCGACTGCGTGCGCGCCGTGGACGCCGTCGCGGAACTGCCCGGCCTCGACGCCCGCCGGGTCGTGGTCGCGGGCGGCAGCCAGGGCGGCGGACTGGCCCTCGCCGCCGCTGGACTCCTGGGGGACAGGGTGGCGGCGGTGATGCCCGACGTTCCGTTCCTGTGCCACTTCCGCCGCGCCGTCCAGATCACCGGCGAGGGCCCCTACCCGGAGATCGCCAAGTACCTGCGCTGGCACAGCCGCCACCGCGTGGAGCCGACCTTCGCCACCCTCGACTACTTCGACGGCGTCCACTTCGCCCAGCGGGCCACCGCACCGGCCCTGTTCAGCGTCGGCCTGATGGACCCGATCTGCCCCGCCTCCACGGTCTACGCCGCCTTCAACCACTACGCGGGTGAGGACCGGACCATGACCGTCTGGCCTTTCGCCGACCACGGCGGCGGTTGCGGCTCCAACCCACCCGTCCAACTGGACTGGCTGGCCGAGCGCGGGCTCGCACCCGAGCAGTGACCGTTGCATCGCAGCCATCCGTCTCCGTTCGGGGAACGACCGTCTCGCCCGATCAGACGAAGCAGGCACGCACGACGTCACTGCGCACCTGCACCCCGCACCCGATCCGCCCTCCGAGCCGGAGCGCGCCTCCGTCCCCGACCGCGGAGACAGCCCCCGAACCATGTAACACCCCGACCACAGTGGCGAAGCACTGATCCGGGGTGGCCGGTTCCGTCGAGTGCACTGGACGGTACCGGCCACCGTGGCCATGGCGCCCGCACGGATACGCGCGTCCGGGCGCTTGAGACGGACAAGGGAGTCACCTTGCCATTCAGCATCCGCGCGGGCGGTCTGGAACGGCACACCGCCGCGGAGGTCCTCCGCATCGAGCCCTGGGGACCGGACGCAGTCCGGGTGCGGGCCTCGGCCGGGACCCTCGACCCCGCCGCCCTCGGTGCCCTGGAGGGCCCGTCGCCCTCCCCGCACGCCGACCTGTCCGTATCGGACGACGGCTGTGCCCGCCTGGTCAACGGCCGCCTCGCTGTCGAGGCCTCGGCGGACGGCCGGCTGAGGTTCCGCCACGCCCTCTCGGGCCGCGAACTCCTCGCCGACAAGAGCCCGTTCGCGCATCCCGCCGGCCCTCGCGTCCACGCGGTGGGCGGCCGGACGGAACAGCACTTCGAGGCATACGACGGTGAACGGCTGCACGGTCTGGGGCAGCATCCGCACGGGCGCCTGGACCAGAAGGGCTGTGTGGTCGACCTGGTCCAGAGCAACACCGTGGCGGCCGTCCCCTTTCTGCACTCCTCGCGCGGCTACGGCATGCTGTGGAACAACCCCGCCACCGGCCGTGTCGAACTGGGCGCCGACACCACCCGGTGGGTCGCCAACGGCGGCGGGCGCGTCGACTACTGGATCACCGCCGGCGACACCCCGGCCCAGATCCTGGACGCCTATACCCGGGCCACCGGACGTCCGCCCCTCCTCCCGGAGTGGGCGTCCGGTTTCTGGCAGTCGAAGCTGCGCTACCGCACCCAGGAGGAACTCCTGGCGGTGGCACGGCAGTACAAGGAGCGTGGGCTGCCGCTGTCCGTCATCGTCTGCGACTTCTTCCACTGGCCGAGGATGGGCGACTGGCGTTTCGAGCAGAGCGAGTGGCCCGACCCCGCCGCCATGGTCAAGGAGCTGACGGACCTCGGGGTGAGACTCGCCGTCTCGGTGTGGCCGACCGTCGAGCCCGGCAGCGACACGCACGACGAGCTGCGCTCGGCCGGACACCTCGTCCGGGACGCCGACGGCGGCCTGCTCACGTTCCCGTGGCCGTCCCGGCACAGCGGGGATGCGCTGATACGCCCGATGGCGTACTACGACGCCACCCACCCCGGAGCACGCGCAGCACTGTGGCAGCGGCTGGACGCCAACTACCGCTCGCTCGGCGTGGGGTGCTTCTGGCTGGACGCCTGCGAACCCGACCTGCCCCGGGAGATCGCCGACCGCGCCGTCTACGCGGCCGGCCCGTCGGCGGCGGTCGCCAACCTCTACCCCCTCCTGCACACCCGTGCGGTGGCCGACGGCCTGCGCGCGGCGGGCGAGGACCGGCCGCTGTCGCTGGTCCGATCCGCGTGGGCGGGCAGCCAGCGTCACGGGGCCCTGCTGTGGTCCGGTGACATCCCCACCACCTTCGACTCCCTCGCGCGTCAGATCAGGGCCGGGCTGAACGTCGCGATGAGCGGTATCCCCTGGTGGAACACCGACATCGGCGGCTTCGGCGGCGGCGACTCCGGCGACCCCGCGTACCGGGAACTGCTGATCCGGTGGTTCCAGTACGGCACCTTCAGCCCCGTCATGCGGCTGCACGGGGACCGCGAGCCCAACCACCCCGCCTTCTCCACGGACATGACCGGCGGGCCGAACGAGGTCTGGTCGTACGGGGAGGAGGCGTACGGCATCCTCCGCGACCACCTGTTGCTGCGCGAGCGCCTGCGCCCGTATCTGCGGAGGCTGTCCGAGGACGCCCACCGCACCGGCGCCCCGCCGATGCGCCCGCTGTTCTTCGACTTCCCCGAGGACGAGCGCGCCTGGGACGTGGACGACCAGTTCCTGCTCGGCCCCGATGTACTGGTGGCACCCGTGTACGAGGCGGGCGCCCGGGCCCGCCGGGTGTATCTGCCGTCCGGCGCCACCTGGCTGGACCCGGTCACCGGACGCGTGCTGGAGGGCGGAACGACGCTCGACGTCCAGGCCCCACTGGAACGCATCCCGGTCTTCGTCCGGGAAGGGGCCGACATCGCAGCCCGCTTCGCCTGATCTCCTCCGGACCTGGAAGGCCTGCGTTTCACCGGCTCGACGATGCCTACCTGATCGATGTCACCCGCGTCGTCGTCGTCGACGCCGCCCACGTCAGGGCTGAACGGAAGGGGCGAACGCACAGGTCCGAGTCCCTGGAACCCGGCAAGCCGGGTTCCAGGGACTGCCGCAGACTCAGCCCACGCTGCTGCAAGCGGTTCGTCCGCCTTGCTGCAGGGTGTAGCCGCCGTCCTCAAAGACGTCCTCGTCGAGTGTCAGCCAGCACCACAGGTCACGCCGTCGCAGTCGAAGCGCTTCGAAGGCGCCGTGATGCCTGCTGCGGGTCAGTCATGCATCACGCGCCTGCCGCAAGGTCTGTTCGTCAGCGCCGGCACTGACGTCCGAGATTCGCTGACCCCAGCTCATCGGGTGATGATGCCTCGAAGGCCGAAGTGCAGCCACCCTCGACCGCAACTACGACCGAAAAGTTCACCCCGACGACCCGTTGTCTTCCTTGGGAATGCGCCGCTAGTGTCGCCGAAGTGTCGAAGCGCATCGACGCCTTCTCCAGCCCTCCGGACATCGCGCCACCGAACGACTCAGCGCCGACCCGCCCCGCCGGTCGGATCCACGAACCCGCCGGTCGGATCCACGAAAACGAGGGGCCGCACTTGGCAGCGGCGGCTAGGGCCTTGGCCGTCGAGCTGCCCGCCACCTGCCCAGCACGGTCGGCAGCCCGGACAGCGCATCTGTCGGACTCTCCGACGGAGCGGGGCACGGAGCGGGTGGCTCGGCTTTCTCCGCGAGCGGGGCACCACGGTGAAGAGACTGCACCTGCGCACGCCCAGTACAGGCCCACACGAGAAAGGCAGGACCCCCATGTCCCCTACGCCGCACCTCTCCCGGCGAGGAGTGCTGGCCGCCGGCGCGGCCGCGGCCGCGCTTCCGGTGCTCGCCTCCTCCGCCGCATCTGCCGCATCCGCCGCGACCGGAAAGGCCGGACGTACGCCGTACATCTTCCGCAACGCGGAGATAGTCGGCGGCGGCTTCGTCACCGGCATCGTCTTCAACCAGCGCGAACCCGGACTGCTGTACGCCCGTACCGACATCGGCGGCGCCTACCGTCTCGACACGGCGTCCCGCCGGTGGATCCCCCTCACCGACTGGATCGGCTGGGACGAGTACGGCCACACCGGCATCATCAGCATCGCCACCGACGAGGTCGACCCCGACCGCGTCTATCTGGCGGCGGGCACCTACACCCTTCCCGACTGGGATCCGAGCATGGCGGCGATCCTGCGCTCGACCGACCGCGGCCGCACGTGGAAGACCACTCCCCTGCCGTTCCGGCTGGGCGGCAACATGCCCGGCCGGGGGATCGGCGAACGGCTGGTGATCGACCCCAACCGCAACAGGATCCTCTACCTCGGAGTGCGCGGGGGCCATGGGCTGTGGCGCAGCACCGACCACGGCAAGACCTTCGCGAAGGTGACCAGCTTCCCCAACGTCGGCAACTTCGTCCCCGACCCCACTGACCCCGACGGCTACAACGGCGACAACCTGGGCGTGCTGCAAGTCGTCTTCGACAAGCGCACCGGCAAAGCGGGCAGGGCCACCCGGACCCTCTACGTCACCGTCGCCGACAAGGACAACATCCTGTACCGGTCGACCGATGCGGGAGCGACCTGGGAACGCGTCCCCGGGCAGCCCACCGGCTACATCCCGCACCACGCGGTCTTCGACCACGTCGGCGGCCACCTGTACCTGGCGACCAGCAACACCGCCGGCCCCTATGACGGCTCCAAGGGCGACGTGTGGAAGCTGGACACCGCCACCGACACCTGGACCCGGATCAGCCCGGTCCCGTCCACCAGCGACGACAACTACTACGGCTACAGCGGCCTGACCATCGACCGGCAGAACCCGGACACCCTGATGGTGTCCACCCAGGTCAGCTGGTACCCCGACTGCATCCTCTTCCGTTCCACCGACGGCGGTGCGAGCTGGACTCGGGCGTGGGACCTGGGCACGAATCCCGAACGCCGGCTGCGCTACGACATGGACATCTCCGCCGCCCCCTGGCTGACCTGGAACGCCACGGCGTCGCTGCCCGAGATGACCCCCAAGCTGGGCTGGATGATGGAGTCCGTCCAGATCGACCCCTTCGACTCCGACCACTTCATGTACGGCACCGGAGCGACGATCTACGGCGCCGACAACCTGACGGACTGGGACAGCGACGGCACGGTACACCTGTCCGTGCGTGCCCACGGCCTCGAGGAGACCGCGGTCATGTGCCTGATCAGCCCGCCCGCCGGTCGCGCGCACCTCTTCTCCGGCGTGGGCGATGTCGGCGGCTTCCGGGACACGGATTTCCACAAGGCGACGAAGATGTACGACAACCCGACCTTCGGCGGCACGCCGGCCCTGGACTACGCCGAGCTGGCGCCCCACACCGTCGTACGGGTCGGCCACCCCACCAGCGGCTGGACGCAGCACTTCGCCGTATCCACCGACAGCGGCGACACCTGGAAGCCGTCGGGCAGCGAGCCGTCCGGCGTCACCGGGCCGGGAATCGAGGACCAGGCCGTCGCCATCAGCGCCGACGGCAGGCAGATCGTCTGGTCACCGGCCGGTGCGCCGGTCAGCTGGTCCGACGACCACGGAGCTACCTGGACGACTTCGAAGGGGCTGCCGGCCGGGGCCCCCGTGCGCTCCGACCGGGTGAACCCGGCGAAGTTCTACGCCTACGACTCCGGCGTCTTCTACCTCAGCACGGACGGCGGCAAGACCTTCAACGCCACGGCGGCTGCCGGCCTGCCCGTCGCGGGGAACGTCCGGTTCAAGGCGGTGCCGGGCCACGAGGGCGACATCTGGCTGGTCGGCGGCACCAGCAAGCCCGCCACTCCCACGCCGTACGGGATGTGGCGGTCGACCGATTCCGGAAGTTCCTTCACCAGGTTCACGGCGGTGGATGAGGGCGACGCCGTCGGATTCGGCAAGGCCGCACCCGGCGCCACGTACCCCGCCGTCTTCACCAGTTCCAAGATCGGTGGCGTGCGCGGCATCTTCCGGTCCGACGACGCGGGCCGGATCTGGATCCGCATCAACGACGACCAGCACCAGTACGCCTGGACAGGCGGCACCATCACCGGAGACCCCCGGATCTACGGCCGTGTCTACTTCGGGACCAACGGACGGGGAGTCATCTACGGCGACCAGAAGTGAAGGGCCGCCGGCAATCCGACCACGGTACTGGTCTCAGCTACGCGAAGAAGCTGTGATCTCCGGTCAGGGCGACCAGCGACAACGACCGCGGAGGCTCCACCCCGAGGACCGGGGTGGAGCCTCCGCGAGTTGGAAGGGCAATCTGCTGCTGGACAGCATGGCCGACGCCGAAGCGCTCCCGGGACCGGGGCCCGGAACAGGTCCAGGTCCAGGTCCAGGTCCCGGGAGTGGGGGTCATCCGGTGGTGAGGGTGGTCCACTTCTGGTTGGTGCCGCCGTGGCAGTCCCACAGGTGGAGCTGCGTGCCGTCGGCCGTGGAGGTGCCCGGAACATCGAGGCAGCGGCCGGAGGCGGGGTTGCGGTAGCCGCCGTTGTAGGGCTGCCAGACCTGGTTGGCGCCGCCGTGGCAGGCCCAGAGCTGCACCTTGGTGCCGTTGGCCGTGCCCCCGGCGGCGGCGTCGAGGCACTTGCCCAGGGAGCGCAGGGTGCCGTCGGTGTAGGCGGACCAGAGCTGGTTGACGTTGCCGCTGCAGCCCCAGATCTGGACGGCGGTCCCGTCGGCGGTGCCGGCGCCGTTGACGTCCAGGCACTTGCCGGCGAGGCCGGACTGCACGCTCGCGGCGGCGGGCGCGGGGCTCCTCAGCCAGCCGGCGCTGTCCGCGGCCTGGACACCGCGGTGGAAGGCGTCCGCCATCTTCCGGTAGCCCGCGTCGTTGGGATGCAGGGGGTCGGCCAGGTCGGCCGTGGTCAAGCTGCTCATGTCCACGTAGGCGACGTGCTTGCCCGCGGCCTGTGCGTCGCTGACGATTCGGGGGATGGCCTGGTTGTACGCGCCCCGGTGCTGCTCCTCCGAGGGGCTGGTGGACACGACCAGGGAGGCGACGAGGACCGTTGCGTCGGGGACGTCGGCGGTGATCTGGTTGACCAGCGACTTCAGCCGGGCGATGGCGGTGTCGACCTCGGAGGCCCCTTGGAGGTCGTTGGTTCCGATATGCAGCGTCACGACGTTGGGCCGGTAGCGGGTCAGCGAGGCGTCGGCGAGTGCGGCGATCTGGTCGATGCGGTATCCGGAGTGGCCTTGGTTGTCGGGGTCGGACATCGAACCGCCCCGCAACGTGCCGACGAAGTCCAGCGGATGGCCGTCCGCCGCAAGCTTGTCCCACAACGGACCCCGGTAGCCGTTACCCGTACTGCTTCCCACCCCCCAGGTGATCGAGTCGCCCAATGGCATGACCCGCAAGGGCGTGTTCGAGGCGGCCGAGGCGGCCGAGGCGGGAGGCGCCCCTGTCGCCGTCACCCCGAGCGTGGTGGCGACGAGCAGGATCAGCGTTGAGATCCAGGACTTTCTCATGCGGGTTTCCACTTCTGTGAGGGGTATCTTGCGGTGTGATGTGGAGGCGGTTCGTCCGCCACTGCACGGAAGAACCCGATTCTGAACACCGAGCTCGCGGAGACGCTCCCTCCGCGGCCCTGCTCGTCCTGGTGCCGCACTGGACGAGGTCGAACGACTGGGGCCGGTGGTCGGTTTCCTGGCGGCGGTACTGGTACTGGCTCGGCTTCTGCCTCCACGCCCACGAAGGCGAGGTGGAGCTGAGGGAGTTCACCCGGCGCGGCGTGTACGCGGTGCCGGCGAGCCTGGGCGCCGCGGTGCCGGCACTGTGGGTCTCGCTGGCCGTCATCGCAGGAGGGTGACGCATGTCCCGTGGTCGTCTGGATCGTCGAGGGCACCTGGCCCGCGTGCGTGGACGCCGCCCGTGCCCACGCGCCGGCCGACTCCGGCGTCGTTCGCGTCCGCCCAGGAGTTGCTCCCGTCCGCCGCCGACCGGCTGGGGTGCCCCTGTACCCGCACCGAGCGCACCGGCCGGGTCGAGCGAGAGGTCGTCGCCGCGGCCGAGGGGCGCGACCTGCTGATCCTGGCCCAGTCCACCATGCCGCCCCCGCCGCCCCATCCCTGACGGGTGACGGCACGCCGCCGGAGTGGCTCCTCCGGCGGGACGCGTCGCTGTCCGGTGACGAACCAAGCGCTCAGCAGGTGGAGTTGGTCTGGGTGAGCAGACCCATCCGCCAGGGCAGGCGGAGGTAGTCGCCCGAGGCGCCGGGATCTATGCCCTGGTAGACGTACTGCAGTCGGCAGGGATTGATGGTCAGGGTCTGGTCGTTGCCGGCGCGGACCATCTCGCCGTGGCTGATGTCCTGGGTCCAGGCGCCGCCAGGGAAGCTGACGTTGCTGCGGCCGGCGAACGGTTCGTTCTCCGTGGCGGCGAGGGGCGTCCAGGTGCCGGTGAGGCTGGGGGAGGTGAAGGAGCGGAAGTAGCGCCGGCCCGAGGTGTTGTTGATGGCTTCCTGGAGGAGCAGGTACTGGTCGCTGCCCTGCACCTTGTAGACGTTGGTCGCCTCGAAGAGGTTGTTCTTGGTGTCCGACAGCACCATTTGCGTGTTGCCGAAGCCGTTGGGGAAGTTGGCCAGGCTGGTCTGGGCGCGGTAGATGTGACCGTTGTCGTCGCTGAAGAACAGGTGGCAGTTGGTGGTGTCGCAGATGACCCAGAAGTCGATCCAGGTGCCGTCGCCCTTGTTGTCCTTGACGATCTGCGGCTCCTCGGACATGAAGAGGCGCGGCGCGGACCAGGACCGCGGGTCGGCGGGATTGGTGCTGGTGGAGTAGGTGGGCGGACCGGTCTGGTAGACCATGTACCACAGGTTCTGCGGCGCGAAGTAGAACACCTGGGGCGCGGCACGGTAGCCGGGGCCCATGGGCGAGGTGTCGAGGTAGGTGTGCGGCGCGGAGGCCGCCTGAGACCAGTCGTCGAAGTTGAACTGCACCAGACCCCAGCCCGAGGGGCTGGCCGTCGTCGCGTACGTCAGCCACTGGTTGTTGTGCCGGACGATCGAGAAGTCCTTGATGGCCAGGGCCTGCGGATGTTGCGCGTCCGGCTTCGGACCGGCCAGGACGCCGCTGGAGGACCACCGGAACGTCGACGGCAGCGCGCCGCTTCCGGTGCCGCTGCCGACCCGGACCAACTGCCACTGCTGGTTGGCCCCGCCCCAGTCGGCGTACTGCACGACCTTCGCCCCGTCCGCGGTGGAGGCATTCTGGACCTCGACGGCCTTGCCGCTGTTGCGGTTGATCAGCCGGACGTAACCGTCCGGCGAGTCCGCCAGCCGGAACTGCTGGTTGGCGCCGCCCGCATCGCTCCACTGCACGATGTCCGCGTGGTCGGCGGTGGAGTAGTTGGAGACGTCCAGCACCTTGCCGGAGTGCTGCGCCTTCATCCGGTAGTAGCCGCCGCCCGAATCGACGAACTGGAACCGCTGGTTGGCGCCGTCGTGCCGGGTCCACTGCTGGACGGCGGCACCGTTGCCAGTGTCCGCGCCGGACACGTCGAGGGCCTTGTCGCTGTTGCGGTTGACCAGGACGTACCAGCCGTTTGGATCGACGGTGGCCGCCTGCGCCGGCCCGGCGGCGCCGAGCGTGGACAGCAGCGCCGTCAGCAGGACGGTCACCGCGGTGAACACCGCCGTACGCCTGCTGCGCCTCCACCACGGGGCCGTCGATGCCATGCGCATGCCAATCATCTATCGACTCTCCTTCACTGAGTGCGGCTCCAGCCGGGGCGCCTGCCGGTTCGCCGTCGTCGAGCGATGCGGGTTGGTAGCGCTTCCGGTGTCGAAATATCGAACATTGGTCGGTAGGTCGGAGATCTGAGGCGCACAGTAATGACGCGCCCGAGTGGGCGTCAACGGAATGGTGCGAGAATGACGGCGGCAGCGATCGAGGGGGTGGGGAAAGGTGACCGCTCCGGAGTACGGTTATCGCAAGCCTCCCAAGAGCCGCAGCATGCTGTGGAGTTGGTGTTCCTCAGGCTGGAGCACCTGTGGTCGCTGGAGATCACCGCGGCGTCGAGCGCGTGGCGCGCCGGAACTACCAGGCCGCGCGCGAGCTCGGGGCACCCGCAACACCGGCGGCACCATCGACCCCGAGTACGGCATCGTCGACCCGTCCGCCGGCACCTGGTGGCCCGACCGGGCCCAGGCACTGGCCCGCAACGCGGCACCGCGCCTGACGTTCAACCGCTGAGCGGTCAGGGTCGCGGGCTGCCTTCCAGCTTCTCGAAGAAGAACTCGTGCTTGAGAAAGGAGACGTCGTACTCGTGACCCGACTCGGGCGGCAGCAACTGCGAGGTCTGGAAGAGGCGCCACCCGTCGTGCAGCGCGGCGAGCCCGGTGGGGTAGGGCGGCTCGTCGCTGTCACCGGTCGTCGGACGGGTCCGGCTGGTCCCGTCGTACCGGGACCAGCCCACGACGTCGGAGTCGAGTGCCGATGTCGAGAGATAGAGGACGAGTACCTGCTGCCTCATGCGTGACTCCTCAGGGACGGACGGTTGCTGACGCGCGTGACCCAGTAGTCGATGTCGAACGAGTCGTCGCCGGTCAGGGCCCGCCACAGCAGGACCCGGTTGTAGATCTCCAGCCGCGCTGTCGCCTGCTCGTACCAGGGGAAGTGCGTGTTCAGCTCCGCGGTCACGGCCGGGTCCTCGAGGTCGGAGGTGTCCCAGAGGCACACCTGCGGCACGGTCGGATTGAGGCGGAGCTTGTACATGTAGCGGCGGCGCACGGTGTCGTTGCGGCGGCCACCGTGCCAGATCCCGTGGTGCACGAGGACGACCGTGCCCGCCGGGCAGGTCAGCCGCGTCTGGCCCCTGAGGTTCTGGACGCGGCCGACGTCCGTCTCGTTGATCCTGCGCAGATGGCTTCCGGGCACGCTGAGCGTGCCGCCCATCTCCGCGGTCACCTCGTGCGGGTAGTACATGAGCTGGATGTCGAACGCGTCCGGCCGTACGTCGATGATCGCGTCGCCGTGGAGCGCCTGCGCCTGTCCCTCGTACGGCTCGCGCACGTGAACCGCATGGTGGTCGACGGTCGGCTCCGGCCCGACCAGGCTCTCCACGGCGCCGGCGACGACCGGAAGGGCGAGCAGCTCATGGACGAAGGTGTCCTGCGCGAACGCCTTGCCCAGCGGAGTGCCGTAGGACACCTCCGGCAGGCCCTCCGCCAAGGCTGCGACAGCCCGTTGATTGATCTCTTCCGGCACGACCCCGTCCAGGCGCAGGAATCCCTGCGCGACGAAGCGCGCCACCTGAACCGATGGCAGGAGCTGTTTGCTGGTTGACATACGACGAACGTACGGGCCGACTCCCGCTCCGTCGTGGGCTGAAATCGTCCACTGCTGGTAATTTCTCGTCCTCGTGAAGCTCGTAATGCTACGGCTCGACCAGGCGCCCACCGTGGTCGGGGCAGGCATCGGCGTGCACGGCGTCTCCACCGCGCACGACGTCTTCCTGCTGCCCGACCTGTGGCAGCTGCACCTCTACCACTACGAGGGTGCGCTGTCCCTCGGGCAGTCGGTCCACCCCATACGCCCCGGCCACGTCAGCCTCGTGCCGCCGAACACGGAGGTGCATTTCCACTACCGGGGCAGGTCGGAGCACTTCTACGTCCACCTGCGGCTGCCCGACGGCGGAACCGCGCGCGTGGTCCCGGTGATGCAGGACGCCGCGACCGAGAGCGCGCGCCTGGCCGATCTGCTCCGAAACGCGGTGACGGCCATGCCGACCTCTCCCGCGCGGGCCACCGCCGAGGTCTGGGCGGCTCTGTGGCGCATCGCCGAGTTGCCGAGGGGTGATGACGCCGGACGCCACCACCCCTTCGTCGCCGCCGCACAGGCCTACATCGAGGAACACCTGGCGAGCCCGGTCTCCGTACCGGACATCGCTCGCGCGGTCGGCAGCTCCCACACGTACCTGACGCGCGTCTTCCGCGCCGAGACCGGCCGCACGGTCGTGGCGTACATCCGCCACCGGCGCCTCCAACGCGCCCGCCACCTCCTGCTGTCCTCCACCCTGTCCATCACCGCCGTCGCCGCGGCCGTCGGCATCGCCGATCTCCAGGCCTTCAACAAGGCCTGCCGCCGTGAACTGGGCGCGAGCCCACGGGACATACGGGCGACCGCGCACAAGACGACGTAGCGATGCAGGGCGTCGTGCCCGTCACCGTGCCACCCGAGCGCCGTCGCGGGCGCGGAAACAACCCGAGTGGCAAGAGGGACGGAACAACCCTCTTCGCAACCGCCTAGCGGGGATGTTGATCCAGTGCGAATGCCCTCGCTACCTACTCAGGACATGCGCCTGGATCGCGCTGGCCGCAGCGCCGCGGGCCCAGTGGGTGAAATCGCTGTGCTGCACGTCCAGTTCGAGCGGGGCGGCCGTCGGGGCGCGGTCGGCGCGCATCGCCTCGTCGACGGAGGCCCGGGCCACCTCGGCCAACCGTACGCCTTCGCCCGCGAGCACGATCTTGCGCACCAGCGTGAAGTTGGCGACCGTCGCCACCAGGCGACCGAGGGCGCGCCCCGCCGCGGTGACGACCTGCACGGCCACCGGGTCCCCGCTCGCCGCGAGATCGAGGCACTCGTCGTAGGTCACCGAACGCCGCAAGCCCACGGAGACGGCGGCGCTCAGCGACGACTTCGCCAGCATGGCTGTGGCGCAGCCCCGGTGACCGCTCGGGCAGAGCGGCCCCATCGGGTCGAGGGGACAGTGGCCGAGCAGCCCGATCCCGGCGTCCGGGCTGTCGACGACGGTGTCGTGCATGACCAGGCCGTAGCCGATGCCGGCCCCGATGGTGAGGATGGCGAAGCGGTCGTGACCGCGGGCCACGCCGAACCAGTGCTCGGCCCGGGTCAGCGCCAGCAGGTCGTTGTCCACGGTGACGGGCAGGCCGAGGGCGTCGGTCAGAAGGTCGCCGAGGGGCACGTCCTCGGTCCAGCCCAGGAAGGGCGCCGTTGTGACGGTCGTGTGCCCGGTGACGTGTCCGCCGAGGCTGATGCCGGCCCTGCTGACCGGCGGCCCCCCGGCGGTCAGCTCCTCCGTCAGCTCTCGGACGGCCGTCACAACCGATGCCGGGTCCTGGCCGGTCAGCGGCCTGCGTGCGGAGGAGAGGACCTCGGCACGCAGGTTCGTGAGGACCGCGTGGACGTCGTCGCCGGTCACCTTGGCGCCGATGAAGTGATGCGCGGCCGGGTTGATGTCGAGCGGCCGGGTCCGGTGCCCCGTACGGATCTCCTGGTCCGGGCCGGTGGCCACCTCCACGAGCAGCCCTTCGTCGACCAGCGGCTTGGTGAGCCGGGTGAGGCTGCCCGCCGACAGGTCCAGACGCCGGGCCATCTCGCTGCGGGAGACGGGCCCGCGCAGGAGCACTTCGAGAGTGACGGCGCGGGTCGCGCGGGTCATCGGGGTCGACTGCGCTGAGGTGGCGGACACCGAGTGTTACCTCCGCGAAGTAGGGACGGTCGGCAGATGAGGGTCAGCGTCCCACACGGCCAGATTACTTCCGGTACGAAAATGAGGTGCCGGAGTTCGCCCAGAGATGTCGGGCTGAGTCGCAGGGGTTGACGGCAGAATGATTCCACGGCGAAAGTCGCTTCTAGTCCGTCTGCACTCCTCTCAAGGGATCCGCATGCCCGAGCGCCCGTACGACGACGACCTCCTCCACTTCCGCGCCGCCGGGACGAGCCTCGTCCTCGACTGCACCGGGGGCCTGCTGCCCCGGGTCGTCCACTGGGGCGCGGACCTCGGTGACCTCACCGGCGACGAACTGGCCTGCCTGGCCCTCGTCGACGCGCAACAAGTCGTGTCCTGCTCGATCGACGAGCCGGTCCCGCTCAGCGTGCTGCCGCAGCAGTCCGCCGGCTGGCTCGGCACCGCCGGGCTCACCGGGCACCGCGACGGGCAGGACTTCTCGACGGCCTTCACCGTCCGGTCCGTACGGCCCGAAACCGGCGAGGACCCGGTCGAACACCGCCTGACCGTCGACGCCGTCGACGACCACGCGCACCTCGCCCTGGTACTGGAGATCGAGCTGACACGGTCAGGCCTGGTCCGGCAGCGGGCCACCCTCACCAACGAGGGCGGACATGAGGGCGGACATGAGGGCGACCGCCCCTTCACCCTGGACGGGCTGATGCTGACCTTGCCCGTGCCCGGCCAGGCCACCGAGCTGCTCGACCTCACCGGTCGGCACCTGCGCGAACGCGCCCCGCAGCGGCACGAGTTCACGGTCGGCACCCACCTGCGGGAGAACTGGCGCGGCCGCACCGGCATCGACGCGACGCTGGTCCAGGTCGCGGGCGAGAGCGGATTCGGGTTCCGCACCGGTGAGGTGTGGGGGTTGCATGTCGCCTGGAGCGGCAACCACCGCTCCCTGGCCGAGCGCACCCCGGCGGGCGTACGCCTGCTCGGAGGGGGCGAGAGCCTGCTGCCCGGCGAGATCCGGCTCACCGCCGGAGAGCAGTACAACTCGCCCTGGATCTACGGCTCTTACGGACGCGGGCTCGACGAACTGGCCGGGCGCTTCCATGGCTACCTCCGCGACCGCGCCCACCACCCGCGCTCGCTTCGGCCCGTGACCATGAACACCTGGGAGGCCGTCTACTTCCAGCACGACGAGGACAAGCTGAAGGCCCTGGCCGACGCGGCCGCCGAGGCCGGGGCGGAACGCTTCGTCCTCGATGACGGCTGGTTCCGTGGCCGCCGCGACGACACCGCTGGACTCGGCGACTGGTACGTCGACAAGGACGTATGGCCCGAAGGGCTGCATCCGCTGGTCGACCATGTGCACGCGCTGGGTATGCAGTTCGGGCTCTGGTTCGAGCCGGAGATGATCAACCCGGACTCCGACCTCGCCCGGGCCCACCCCGAGTGGATCATGGCCACGGGCGGGCGCACCCCGCCGGCCTCCCGGCACCAGCAGGTCCTCGACCTCGGCCACCCCGAGGCACACGCCTACCTGCTGGAACGCCTGGACGCACTCGTCGGCGAGTACCGCATCGCGTACATCAAGTGGGACCACAACCGGGACCTGATAGAGGCCGGGCACAGCCCGCTCGGCACGCCCGGAGTGCACGCGCAGACCCTCGCCGTGTATCGGCTCATCGACGAGCTGCGCGCCCGCCATCCCCGCCTGGAGATCGAGTCCTGCTCGTCCGGGGGCGGCCGGATCGACCTGGGCATCCTGGAGCGCACCGACCGGGTGTGGACCAGCGACTGCATCGACGCCCTGGAGCGCCAGCAGATCCAGCGCTGGACCGGGCTCCTGCTGCCGCCCGAGCTTCTCGGCTCCCACGTCTCCTCGCCCGTCGCCCACACCACTGGCCGGGCGCACACCCTCGACTTCCGTGCGGCGACCGCCGTGTTCGGCCACTTCGGCATCGAGTGGGACCTCACCCTCGCCTCCGCCGAGGACCGCGCCCGGCTGGCCGAGTGGGTCACGGCGTACAAGCGGCTGCGGCCCCTGCTGCACTCCGGCACCGTCGTCCACGCCGACCACCCGGACCCCGCCCTGTGGCTGCACGGCGTCGTCGCGAGCGACCGGTCCCACGCCGTCTACGCCCTCGTCCAGACCGCCACCAGCGTGCAGTCCCCGCCCGGCCGCGTCCGCCTTCCCGGCCTCGACCCGCAGACCGTGTACCGTCTGACGCCACTCGCGCCCGGGGACCACCCCGAGGGGCCGACCGGCTCCGAGCTTCCCTGGTGGCACAGCGACCGGGTGGAACTGACCGGCCACGTCCTGGAGACCGCCGGCGTGCAGGCGCCCGCGCTGTTCCCGGAGCGGGCGGTACTCGTGGAGGCGCGGCGCGTCGACTCCTGAACCAGCCCCGGCGCCGGCGTGTCTGTGTCATGGCGGGGCTACGCATCAGGTCTCGCTGGCATCTCGCGGTCGTGAAGTTCGCCCGTACGCTCGCGGATCTCACTTGATGACATGGCCTGACCATGCCCTACTTGTCCGCCTCGCGCTGAAGCCTTGGCCTGGAGTACCGGCCCTGGGACAGGTGAGCCGACGCGACCGGCAGCAGCCGTAAACAGAGCCCTCGGCCACTTGAACCACGGAGGGCCGGAGCGCGCATGCGGCCGTGGCCTGTCTGGATTTCGCGGCTTCGCCGCGGAGCGTGACGTCCGCTGCGATTCGGCGGGCCATCCCTCAAGCCGCCACCGACGCCGCGACCCGGCGTCGAACCAGGTACGGGTTCGGCGATGTCGTCGGCGCGAACGTCGTCGGCGGGGACGAGGAAGGCGAGTCCGCGCTGCCGTCGGTCCAGGAGATACTGGGTGGCGAGTTCGGCGACCGACGTGTTTTCCGTGAGGACGTTCCCGACTCTTCAGTGGGCCGTGGGGGTGGAATCCGGGGGGCGCGCGACCATCTCCTGCTGGGGTGTTGTCCAGCTCGTGAGGAGTTGGAGGGCGTGGGCGGTGTCGGATCCGGGTTCGACGTTGTAGACGCACAGGGTCTGCTCACTGTCGCCGGGTGGATCCGGTGACGACGACGCGGCGCTGAGGGTCCTCCGGCACGTCGGGCCCGGGTCGAGTTTGTGGCGCTGGTCCGGGCCGACGACCACGACGTGCGCACCAGCGCCCTCCAGGCGAAGGGCGATGGCCTGGGGTGCGAATGCGGTGAACAGCGGGACGTAGACCGCGCCGAGCCGCCAGATCGCCAGGACGACGGTGACCAGGTCGGTTGTCTTGCCCATCAGGGTCGCCACCGCGTCACCCGGACCGACGCCAAGCTTTGGAGCGCGTTCACCACACCCTGCCCGTGCCTTCCGGAGGCGAACGACAAGACGGACGAGGGACTGGAGGGCGCCGACGAAGAGGTCCCCTTGCGGAGCCGCCGCGAGGGGCGAGGCTCTCATCGAGAACATGGGCTGGCACCGACCGCCGGTCCTTGGAACCCGTTCACGGAGCGGATGAACAGCATGCGCAAGTACGTGGCGTCCCGGACCCTGACGTCCCTGGAGTGGGAGAACTCCACGCTGCTGGAGGGCGATGTCGCCGACGCCGTGCGCCAGTTGAAGGCGTCCGGCGGCGGTGACATCAACGTCGTGGGCAGCGGCGACCTGGCGCAGGCGCTCATGCGACACGACCTGGTCGACGAGTACCGGCTGACCATCCATCCGGTGATCATCGGCCCCGACAAGCGGCTGTTCACCGGCGGAGCGGTCCCCACCACTCCTGGAGCCGGTCAGTGTCTCGACGACGAAGAGCGGCACCGTCGTCGGCGTCTACCGCCCGAACGGCAAGCCCGGCTATGACAGTTACTAGGTCTCGCCTCTTTGCAGTGCGGCCGGATCGCGCAGGCGTGAGCGTGGAGGGCTGCTCGAACCGCGTGTGGATTTCGAGAAGCCTCTCAGCCTTGGGGCGGTGGTGTCAGCCGAGGCGCCACCGCTGGTTGCTGCCGCCGTTGCAGTCCCACAGTCCGACCTGTGCGCCGTTGGCGGTGGAGGCACCGGTCACATCCAGGCACAGGCCTGACTGGACGCCGGTGATGGTGCCGTTGGAGTTGAGGTTCCATTGTTGGTTGGTGCCGCCGTTGCAGTCCCATATCGCGACTTTGGCGCCGGCCGCGGTGCCGGTCGCGTCGAGGCACTTCGCACCGCCGTAGACGGTGAGCTGCTTGGTCGACGTGCTGGTCCAGGTCTGGTTCGTCTGGCCGTTGCAGTCCCAGATCTGCGTCTGGGTGCCGTTGGTCTGCGAAAAGCCGGGCACGTCCAGGCACTTGCCCGAACCGGTGGCATGGATCGGACCTGTGGTGGTCCCGCCGGAGCCGTCGAGTCCGAAGAAGGTGATGGCCCGGGCCGCCATACCGCTGGCGGGCAGGCTGTGCCCGACACCCTGGAAGCTGTTCGCCTCGACCGGTGCCTGCGCGCCGGTGGAGCCGTAGCGGGTGCGGGTCCAGCCGGACTGTGGGGAGTCGGTGAAGGCCGGGGTCTGGCTCACCCCGAGCACATTGGTCCACTGCTTGATCTCTTCACCGAAGTTCGCGTAGTACAGCGCTTCGTCCTCGGTACCGTGCCACAGCTGCATCCGCGGCCGGGGGCCGGTGTATCCCGGGTAGGCGTTCCGGACGAGGTCGCCCCACTCCTGCGGGGTCTTGGTGATCTTGCCGGTGGCGCAGTCACTGTTCCAGCCGGAGCCGTCGGTGGTGGCGAAGCAGCCGAACGGCACGCCCATGAACGCCGCACCGGCCTTGAACAGATCGGGGTATGCGCCAAGCATGACATTGGTCGTCATCGCGCCGGACGAGGCACCGGTGACGTAGACCCGGTCGGCGTCGGCGTTCATGTTCCGCACGGTGTACCGGACCATCTGGGCGATGCTCGTGGGGTCACTGCCCCCGTCATGCTTGAGTGCCTGGGGCGATGAGACGTCGAAGCACTGCCCGCTGACGTTCGCGTCCGGGTAGACGACGATGAACCCGTGCTGGTCGGCCAGGCGGGCGAACTCCGTGTTGGAGTAGAAGGTGGGCCCCGTGCCGGTGCAGTAGTGCACTGCCACCACCACCGCCGGGCGTGCCGGAACGTTGTCCGGCACGTAGGTGTACATCCGCAGGTTGCCCGGGTTGCTGCCGAAGTTGGTCACCTCCTTCAGCGACGCGGCCGACGCGGTGGTGGCCGAGGTGCCGGTCAGTACGAGCGCCGCGATCAGCGGCGAGATCCCCATCAGCAGGGCTAACAGCACATCCTTGACGCTTCTCTTCTTGGACTGCGGGGACATGACGCTGTCCTTTCTGGAATCCGGCGCGGACGGGACGAAGATCGGATGGTGAAGCGCTTCGACGCTCCCATTGCGCTGGATACGGTGTCAATGCCTCGCGCGAGCAAGGCAGCATCGCCTTCGTACCTCTGGTGTCGCCAGAGAATTCTCACGGACTCCACTCGATAGGTGAAGCGCTTCGACATCGTGTGTGCTGCGGTGAACGGCTTCGGCTGGATGCCGACCCGCGGGGATCGGCCTGGTCCGGCGGTGGGTCGCTCCAGGCTCTGGCATCAGGCCCGGCGGGTACGGGCGAGGGCGGCCCGCCCTGACGAAGGCCCGGGACGCCGCACTGCGTCGCGGCGACGGTGAAGTGAACAGGCTGTCTGCCCAACCAGCTTGGACATTGCCTCGTCTTCCCGACCGCCTGGGCGAGACGGTTGCCTGGCCCCTCCAGGCGAGCCGTGAGCGGGGCCGCAGGCACTACCGCCTGCGGTCCCGCCATGGCCGAGGTGCTTCGCGAACCCGTCAAGCTGGTCTACGCGGTGACGGGTTACGGATTACGGGAGCGTGGTCCACTTCTGGTTGTTCTGGCCGTTGCAGGTCCACAGGATGATTGCGGTCCCGTTGGCGGAGCCGGCCTCCTTGGCGTCGAGGCACAGCCCGGCGCGGACGTTGCGGACCGACCCGTCGGAGCTGACCGTCCACTTCTGGTTGTCCTGGCCGTTGCAAGGCCAGATGACGACCGGCGTGCCGTTGGTGGTGCCCCGGCCGGAGGCGTCCAGGCACTTGTCACCGTAGACGCGGATCTCGCCTCCGGCCCAGCTGGTCCAGAGCTGGTTGGCGGCGGTGTGGCAGTCCCACAGCAGCGTCTTCGACCCGGCCGCGGTGGCGGCGCCGTCCACGTCCAGGCAGCGGCCGGATCCGCCACCGCGCAGGCGCCCGGTGGTAGAGGCCAGCGGGCTGCCGCCGGTCATCTTGTACACGGCGACACCATGTGCCGGGACGCTCGCGGAGATCTGCCCGGAGGTGCTCGACGTGCCGCCGGTCCACAGGTCGGTGAGGGCGAACGACCCTCCGGTCAGGCCGACTTGTGCGGCCGTGGCCGTGATGGTCGCGGTGCTGCTCCCTCGGTTGAACAGGCCCACGGCGACCGAGCCGTCGGACAGGCGCTTGGCGAACACCTCGGTGTCGCCGTCGTCGCGCACCCGGCGACCGCCCGCGCCCAGCGAGTCCTGATTGACCGCCAGCAGACGCGGGTTGCGCAGGATCGCGCTCACGTCACCGGACATGGTGCGGATGTCGTTGCCCGCGATGAGAGGGGCGCCCATCAGCGCCCACAGCGCGAAGTGGGAACGGGACTCGGTCAGTGACAGACCGGGGCGGCCGACGACGAGCATGTCCGGGTCGTTCCAATGCCCCGGGCCCGACTGCGCGGCCAGTGGCGCGGTGATGTCCAGGACGTTGCCGACGCCCATGGGGTAGCTGTTGGTGTTGTTGTTCTGCCAGATGTCGAGCAGGTCCTCGGTCGTCCGCCACAGGTCGGCGACCTGTCCCCAGTCGTAGGTGGCGCCGGTGGGGGAGTGGAAGCTGTTGGGGTTGATGCTGTAGACGATCGGACGGCCGGTGGCGCGCAGGGCGTCGCGCATGGTCGTGAACTGCGCGATCTGCTCGCTGAGGGTGCCGCTGCCGGAGCACCAGTCGTACTTGAGGTAGTCCACGCCCCATGAGGCGAACGTGGCGGCGTCCTGGGCCTCGTGGCCCTTGCTGCCGGTGGAGCCGGGGTAGGTGCCCACGCCCTGGGCGCATGTCTTCTCGTTGGGTGCCTGGTAGATGCCGAACTTCAGGCCCTTGCTGTGGATGTAGTCCCCGAGCGCCTTCATGCCGCTGGGGAACGTGGTCGGGTTGGACCGGAGGTTGCCCGCCGCGTCGCGCTGGGGGTCGAACCAGCAGTCGTCGACGACGACGTACTGGTAGCCCGCGGCCGTCATGCCCGAGGACACCATCGCGTCGGCGGCCTGGCGGACCTGCGCCTCGGTGATCCCGCATCCGAAGCTGTTCCAGCTGTTCCAGCCGAGCGGCGGGGTGAGCGCCGGGCTGCCCGGCGCGGCCTGTGCGGTCGTGCCGACGGAGGCTGTGGCGCAGGCGCTGAGCGTCAGTGCGGTGGCCGTGAGGAGACGCAGTAATCGTCGGGGCAGGAGAACCATGGGGGGTTCCTTCCTGGCCCGCAAAGTGGTAGCCGCTTTGCGGGCCTGATCGGCGGGTCAGGAGTGTGTGATCATGTGCGCGCGGGTCAACGTCGCAGGGTGAGGAGACCCGGCCGGTACGGCAGTTTCAGGTAGTCGGCGCCGTCCGATGCGGGGTTCCTGCCCTGGTAGAGGAACTGCAGGTTGCAGGGGTCGACGGTCATGGTCTGGTCGGGGTTGGTGCGGACCAGGTCACCGTGGCTGATGTCGTTGGTCCAGTTGGCACCGCTGTTGGCCTTGCCGGCGAAAGGGCTGCTCTCGCTGCCGGCCTGCAGTGTCCACGGACCGTTCAGGCTGGAGGCGGTGAACGAGCGGAAATAGCGGCCGTTCGCACCCATCGCCTCGACGATCATGAGGTACTGGTTCTGGCCCTTGACCTTGTAGACCTCCGGCGCCTCGAACAGATTTTCCTTCGTGTCGCTCATGACCGTGGTGTACGACGAGCCGAAGCTGCCCGGGAAGTTCCCGATCGGCATGGTCGACTTGTAGATCTTGCCGTTGTCATCGGCGAAGAACATGTACATGTTCTGGTCGTCGGCGATCATGGTCGGGTCGATCGGGCCGCCTTCGGGGAGGCTGCCGGTGAACAGCGGCTGCGGGGCGGACCAGCCGTTGGGGTTGGTGGGGTCGCTGGACGTGCGGTAGGTGAAGGGCCAGGCGGTACCCCACCCGTTGGATGTCAGCACCCAGATGTTCTTGGGCGCGAAGTAGAACAGTTTGGGCGCCACCGCCAATCCCTGGCTCATCCCGGTCTGGGGGGCCGTCGCCATGTCCGACCAGTTCGTGAAGGGACGGAACGCCATCGTGCCCCACGACGATCCGTCAGAGGTGGTCGCGTAAACCAGGTTCTGGCCGTTGTACGGCACGGTGGTGAAGTCCTTCAGCGCGACCCAGCCGTTCGACGGCTGCGCCAACGGGCCGGTCGACGACCACCGGTACGCCGACGGAAGAGCACACGTGTCGTCCGGCGGCGCGGACAGACCTGTCCACTTCTGGTTGCTGCCGCCGTTGCAGTTCCAGAGCTGTACCGCCGTGCCGTTGCCCGTAGCACCGCCGCTGACGTCCAGGCAGAGCCCGGACTCCACTCCGACGATCGTGCCGTCGGAGTTCACCCGCCACTGCTGGTTCGCACCGTCGTGGCAGGCCCAGATCTGCACCCGCGTACCAGCCGTGGTGGCGTGGCCGGGCACATCCAGGCACTTGTTGCCGTACACGGTCAGCTGGTTGTTGTCCGTCCGCGTCCACTGCTGGTTGGTCCCGCCGTGGCAGTCCCAGATCTGCAGGTTCGTGCCGTCCGTCTGGCCGGCGTTCGGCACATCGAGACACCGGCCGGAACCGGCGCCGCGCAACGCGCCGCTGGTGGCCGCCTGAGCCGGGTTGGCGACGAGTGTCGCCGCCGAAGCGACCAGGGCCGCGAGCACCACAGACAGATGCCTGGCGCTGAAACCACGTCTGCGCATGGGGGTCTCATTCCTTGAGTGAGCGGTTCCGGTCGGACCCGTCAGAGGCTGTCCGGACTGTTGAGGCGCTACAACCCGACCTTGGTGTTCGCCATATCGAACGACAATGTTCGTCATTTCGAACAATGGTCGAAGTGTCGCGCAAGGGAGTGGGGAGAGTGATCACAATCTGCTTCCGGGGGGCGTCAGTTCCGCACGAGGCGCCAGCGGTTGTCGGCGGTACCGTCGTCCGAGTCCTGCACCGCGAACGCGCCGACAGCGGTGGAGTTGTTCGCGATGGCGAGCAACTTGCCGCTGTGGACGTTGCGGATCTTGTAGGTCCCGTCTCCCTGGTCGAGCAGCGTCCAGCGGTGGTCGGTGGTGCCGTTGTCCGCCCACTGCAGGACGGTCGCGTTGTCCGCCGTGGACATGTCCTGGACACCGAGCACCTTGCCGCTGTGGGCGTTGCGGAAGCGGAACCCGTTTCCGTCGGGGATCATGTGCCAGTCGTGGTCGGCGGTGCCCGAGTCGTTCCACTGAAGAGCGCGGCCGCCGTCGGCCGTGGACATGTTCTGAATGCCCAGCACGAGACCGCTGCCCACGTTGGCGATTCGGACGGTGCCGGTACCGCTGGTGTTCCAGTAGACGGTGTAGTTGTGGCCGTGCGCGTCGTGAAACGGGCCCAGGTCGACGGTGGATCCGTTGGCGGTGGCGGTAAAGGCGAGCGACGTGTTGCCGGTCCGTCTGATCGAGGACGTGTCCAGCGTCGGCAGGGAGTTGAGCGCGAAGTCGCCGTAGTCGCCGGACAGGACCACCGGGCCGTAGGTGATCGCGGCGACGTTCGCGTCATCGTTGGCCGCCCGCATGACGACCCGCATGGGCGGGCGGACGGTGACCGTGTCGCCGGAGGTCCAGGAGCGGGTCAAGGTGGCGTAGCTGCCGGGCGTGGTGGTGATGTTCTGCGCCGCGCCGTTGACGCTGACGGTGGCCCCGGAGGTCCAACTAGGGATGCGTATGCGCATCGCCCAGGTTCCGCCGACGTTCCCGGTGACCCGCAGGGTCGTGGTGTCGCTCACGGGATAGGTCGTCGTCTGGGTGACGGTGATTCCGCGCTCCGACCAGTTGAGCACCGAGGGCGCGAACATGTTCACGATCAGCGTGGTGTCACTGCGGTAGTAGAGGGAGTCCATCAACCTGGTGTGCATCTCCAGGCCTGTGCCCTGGCAGCACCAGAAGGTGCCGTAGTCGGTGCTCCACGTGCCGCCGCCCCACGCCGGGCCCACACCTCGTCGGCCTCCAGGGTTGAGCGGGGTGAAGTAGGTGACGTGGCCGTGGTCGTCTGCCGGGTTCTGCTGGCCGATCATCTGGTTCAGCCACGCCTGCTCGTAGTAGTCGAACAAGGCGGCCCGATTCGGGACCAGCGCGAACAGCTCCCGGGTGAGGGTGAGCATGTTGAAGGTGTTGCAGCTTTCGCACGTGTCCTTGTTCAGGTAGCCGGCGATGGCGTTCGGGGCGCGGAAGTGCTCCGCCTGGCTGTTGCCGCCGATGGCATAAGTGTGGTTGTTGACGCAGAAGTTCCAGGCATGGGTGGCGATATCCCGGTACCGAGTGGTGCCGGTGGCCTTGAACTCCCGGGCGGCCCCGATCCACTTGGGTAACTGCGTGTTGGCGTGCAGTCCGCTGAGCTGGTCCTGGTTGGCCGCCAGAGGGTCGAACAACGCGGCGTGATCGAACCGTTGGGCGACGGTGAGCCACCGCGCGTCGCCTGTCTGCTGGTAGAGATCGGTCAGCACGGTGTTCATGCCGCCGAACTCCGTCTGCAGCATGGCCTGCATCTGCCGGCCGCTCAGCCGGCCGGTGCGCCGGTCGACCCACCCTGCCAAGGAGAGCAGGACGTCGCGGGCTTGTGTGCTGCCGATGTGGCGCCACACGTCCAGCAGGCCGGCTAGGGTCTTGTGGATGGTGTAGTACGGCACGTTGCCGTTGCTCAGGGTCCGCTGCTCGAGAGCGGTGAAGTCGGACTCGGGGTAGCCGGAGAGATACCCGGCGCCGAAACCGGCGGCACTGTTGTTGGCCTGGCATTTGGCCAACTCCGCAACCATATGGGTTGCTTTGTCCCGGCAGACGGTGTCCCCAGTGACGGCGTAGAGCTGTGCCCACGCCGTGAGGAAGTGCCCTTGGGCGTGGGTGCGGAAGGGGAACGAGGGCGCGTCCCAACCGCCGTTCGCAGTCGCGCCGTTGGTGGACAGGCGGTGGTTGGCGCGGAAGTTGTACAGCAGCCGGTCGACATCGACGAACCGCAGGTAGTTCCGCGTACGGTCCTGGTTGTCCAGCCAGCGGCTCGCGGTGAGCCGGACCTGGCCGAGCGCGAAGGGATGCGCTGACACCCCGATGTCGGCCCTTGTGGGAGGGACGGCCGCTCGGGCAGGAGATGCGCCGATGAAGGAACCGGTGGCAGAAGCGGCGGCCGTGGCCCCGGCTACTTGCAGGAGACGCCGTCTGCTGACGGAGGAAGACATCTCGCACCTTTCGGTGGGGGGAGGTGGCGGCTTGGTCTTCGGTGCGTTCGCTCACAGGTCGGGCGGTCGGGCGCGACGCGTCACGTGCTCATCCGTTGGGGTCTCGGTTCGATCAACCCTCTCGAGTGATACATGGGATGGATTAACGGATACGGACGTTGCTCCTGTCTAGTCTCGCGACACGGAAGACTTGGCTACTGGCGGGTTTCGTCTGGCTCGCACCTCTGACATCGCGTCAAACATGGGAGTACCGGGCCGACCAGGGCGCGCAGCACCGGCCACAACTGCAGGAGCAGGTCCTGGTTCAGGTAGCGAGGCAGGTCGGAGGCATCCTGGGTGGCTGGGGCACTGGCTGCCGAGCTGTTGGCTGCCCCTGCCCCATCCGCTTCTCGGTAGTGACGTTCCGTGACGCTAGGTTGGGTTTCCGGTGCGTGTTGTGTCAGGGGCCGTAGGGACTTCCAGTGCCCGAGAAAGGGCCTGAGATCGTCGGCTCGTGGTTCGGGGATGTCGGGCAGCCGGGGCGGCGTGTTCAGGGGGTCGAGGCGCTCCACGCGTGCTGCCTTCCGTCGCCGGGGCCATCCAGAGCGCCAAGGGGGAGACCCATGCAGCAACGCTGATCCTTGAGTGCCTGGACAGGCGAGGTCACAAGCACGACATGCACGAGACGCTCAAGCTCCTGGCCGGAGGTGACATCCAGCGTGCCCAGGTAACCGTGCAGCGCGCCGCACAGCTCATCTTCGTCGGGGCCACTCGCCCCACGCATCTGCTCGTGCCGGCCATCCAGCGGAAGTACGCTGCGCCCTATACGGAAGAGCTCGTCGGCCGAGGCTGGAGCATCCACGAAGTCAGCGACCAGCGCTGGGACGCCTGAACCGCACACCTCGCCGCGCTGCTCCCCGGGGGCGTGGGAGCCTATTCCTCAGACAAAGCGATGGCCGTCAAGCAGCGGGCGGCGCAGCACCTCGTCGGTGGCCGGACCCGAGGTGGCCCATCGCGCGTGGTTACCCAGGCGTTCGCGGTGATCGTGTCGAAGAAGGACACCTCCGGGGGCCCGCGCGGACCCCCGGAGACCGGGCGGTTCTCCATCACGCCGTTGCAGGCGGCGAGGAATTTGTGATGGTCGGGGTGTGGGCGGCCACTTCGGGGAGCTGGTGCTTGACCGCGGCTTCGACCTGCTCGTCGTGGTTCTTGACGGACGGGTCGAGGTTCGGCTCCAGGCGGCGTAGGAGTTCGTATTGCTGCTGATGTCCGCGCTCTGCATGGCCTTCTCCTGCGCGGGAGCGATGTCCGGGACGGTGTCGGGTAGCTTGCGGCTGACGGAGGTGACGCGCCAGCACGGGGGCTTGTGGGCCGACTGGCGGGTGTGGCGGAGGGCGGCAGCGTTCGGGTCCTTGCCGGTCAGCCAGGTCTGGTCGACGACCTTGCCGTAGAAGTCCTCGAAGTTGGCCTTGTCGCTGTCCAGGTAGAAGGTCATGAAGCGGTAGGTGTCGAGCCGGCCCGGGACCTCCACGGGCGAGCCGTCGTCAGGTCAGGAAATGGTCTGGGGCGGCCCGTCTCAGCGCGAGGTGCAGCATCCCCGTCACCAACGGCATCCCGTACAGGGAACCGTCGGGGCCTGCGCTCGCTGCCACTCCTCCACTGCGCCATGTGGCAGCGGCATGTCCAGTGCGGCACTGGCGATGGCCTTGAAGGCGAGCAGCATCACCTGGTGCTGAGTCGGACACTGGTTCTTCGGAGCGTGGAGCCTCACCGCGCGCGGCCTTCCGAGATCGCCGGCTTGAATGGGCCGTCAGCGAGTTGGCCGAGTGCGACCGGACACACCCCCCGGGCACCGGGCCTTCCATGTCGGCACGGGCCGGACCGTCCGCCCGAGGCGCAGGCTTTGGCCGTATGCCTTCGTCGAGGCTAGGGTGTGCCGCCGTACTCGGCGGATCGCTCCCCTGGAGAAGGTGGGAATGGGGCTCAAGGACGCAGACCACGCGGATCTGGTCGTCGCGGCGCAGGCCGGTGACGATCGAGCGCGCGAGGAGCTCATCGCCGCGTACCTGCCGTTGGTCTACAACATCGTCGGACGGGCGCTGAGCGGGCATGCGGACGCCGACGACGTCGTCCAGGAAACCCTGCTGCGCGTGGTGCGCGACCTGCCAGCCCTGCGTGCCCCGGAGAGCTTCCGGTCCTGGCTGGTGTCGATCACGATCCGCCAGATCAATACCCACTGGCACCGGCAGCACGTGTTCGCCGACCGGACCACGGTCATCGACGAGGCACGCCGGATACCGGACGCCGGCGCCGAGCCTGTGGACACGGCGATCCTGCGGCTGCATGTGTCGGACGAGCGCCGTCGGGTGGTCCAAGCCGGCCGGTGGCTCGACCCGGACCATCGGGTGCTGCTGTCGCTGTGGTGGCAGGAATGCGCCGGCTTGCTGAGCCGGGAGGACATCGCCGCCGCGACGGGGCTCACGGTCCCCCACGTCGGCGTGCGCCTGCAACGCATGCGCGAGCAGCTGGAGTCGTGCCGGACGATCGTCGCCGCGCTGGAGGCCGACCCGCGCTGTCCGCAGCTGGGCGAGACCGTCGTCGGCTGGGACGGCCTTCCCGCATCGGTGTGGCGCAAGCGGATAGCTCGGCACACCCGTGGCTGCCCGGTCTGCGTGGCGGCGTCGACGGAGCGGGTTCCGGCCGAACTGCTGCCCCTCGGCCTCACGACGCTGGCCGTCCCGGCCGGACTGGTCGCCGCGCTGGCCGCCAAGGGCCTGCTGTCGGGTACGACCGCCGCCGCCGGGCTGGCCACGGCACCCGTCGCCGTCGGCACGGCGACGGGCGGCGGTGGCCTGCACGGCGCGCTGGCCGGCAAACTCCACGCGGTGACCGCTCATCCGCTGGTGAGCCTCGCCACCGGCGCGGTGCTCATCGCCGGGACCGCCACCTACGCGACCTGGCCCGAACCGGCGCACCGGGAGCCCGGCGTCATCGCCGCTCCCACCGTCGGCCGTCCCACGCCGCTCCCCTCGCGCACCACCACGTCGGCCGGACCGTCTCCCGCGAGCCCGTCCCCGGTGAGCCCGTCCGCCGTCGCCGGCACCGTTCCGCTGGGCGCCCGGTCGCTGGAGTCCGCGGACCAGCCCGGCCTGTTCGTCACCTACACCGGCGACTTCGCGACGCTCGACCGCGTCTCCGCGTCCGGCGGCGCGCAGGCACGGCAACGCGTCACCTTCACGGTCGTCGGGGGGCTGGCCGACACGCGGTGCGTCACCTTCCGCGCCGCAGACGGCCGGTATCTCCGCCACCATTACCTGCGGCTGCGGCTGAGCGCCGACGACGGCAGCGAACTGTTCCGTGAGGACGCCACCTTCTGTCCCCGTCCCGGGGCGGTCGCCGGGTCGGTGACCCTGCTCGCGCACAACTATCCCGGATCGGTCCTCCGCCACCGTGACGGTGGCGTATGGCTCGACGGCTCCGACGGCACGCGGGCCTTCGCCGGCCAGGCTTCGTTCATCGTGCGCAGGGCCTGAGCACCGCTCCTCGGTCATTCCGCGGCGCTCGCTCTCCACAGGGCCGACCAGTCCGGGGCGCCCGGCATAACGCTTTCCGCCTGCGAGATGCATCACCGGGCAATCCCGCGGACGGCGCGACTTTTCTGTTACGAGCCTGCGCGCTCGGAAGCCTCCACTTCAGGGGTGTCCTTCCTGCCGCCCGCCATGACGTACCGGCGCGGCAGGCCGACTTCCCCGACTGACGTAACCCCTGAAGAAAGTTCCCCCCATGACGCAGCACATCCACGAACTCCGGGCGACCGGTACGCAGCGCTCCCGAGGAGAATCATGAAGGGCCTGCACCGGCTCCGCCGGCGACGCCGGACATGGGCGATAGGACTGTCGGCCACGGCGCTGGTGGCCGGCGTCGTGACGCTCCTCCCCAGCTCCGCCGGAGCCGCGGGCCTGGGCACCCAGGCTGCCCCCTCGGGCAGGTACTTCGGCACGGCCGTGGCCGCCGGCAGGCTCGGCGACTCCGCGTACACCGCGATCGCGGACCGGGAGTTCAACATGATCACCCCGGAGAACGAGATGAAGTGGGACGCCATCGAACCGTCCCGCGGCCGTTTCAACTTCGGCCCCGCAGACCGGATCGTCGATCGTGCCCTGGCACGCGGCCAGCGCCTACGCGGCCACACCACGGTCTGGCACTCGCAGCTCCCCTCCTGGGTCGGCTCCATCCGCGACGCGAAGACGCTGCGCAGCGTGATGAACCACCACATCAGCACTCAGATGACCCACTACAAGGGCAAGATCTATGCCTGGGACGTGGTCAACGAGGCGTTCGCCGACGGCGGCAGCGGCCGGCTCCGTGACTCGGTCTTCCAGAAGGTGCTCGGCAACGGCTTCATCGAGGAAGCGTTCCGCACCGCCCGCGCGGCCGACCCCTCGGCCAAGCTCTGCTACAACGACTACAACATCGAGAACTGGTCGGACGCCAAGACGCAGGGCGTCTACCGCATGGTGAAGGACTTCAAGTCCCGTGGCGTACCCATCGACTGCGTCGGTTTCCAGAGCCACTTCGGGGCGGGCGGCCCGCCGGCGAGCTTCAAGACCACCTTGGCCGGCTTCGCCGCCCTGGGTGTCGACGTCCAGATCACCGAGCTGGACATCGCCCAGGCATCACCCACCCACTACGCGCACTCGGTCAGCACCTGCCTGTCCGTGGCCCGGTGCACCGGCATCACGGTGTGGGGCGTCCGTGACAGCGACTCCTGGCGCAGCGGCGAAAGTCCCCTGCTGTTCGACAACAACGGCAAGCCCAAGCCCGCGTACACCGCCGTCATGAACGCTCTCAAGTCCGGCTCCGGTACCACCCCGGCCAAGCCGACCGACGGTACCGGGGAGATCAAGGGCGTGGCCTCCGGCCGCTGCATCGACGTCCCCGGCTCCGCCACCGCCAACGGCACCCAGGCACAACTGTGGGACTGCAGCGGACAGGCCAACCAGCGCTGGACCTACACCGCCGCCAAGCAGCTGAAGGTCCACGACAACAAGTGCCTGGACGCCAAGAGCAAGGGCACCACCAACGGCACCTCGGTGGTCATCTGGGACTGCAACGGCGGCGCCAACCAGCAGTGGAACGTCAACGCCGACGGCACGATCACCGGTGTCCAGTCCGGGCTGTGCCTCGATGCCGTCGGCGCGGCCACCGCGAACGGCACCAGGATCCAGCTGTACGCCTGCGCGTCCGTCGGCAACCAGAAGTGGACCGCCCCGACCGGGACGGGCGGCGGCACGTGCGCTCTTCCGTCGACGTACAAGTGGAGTTCGACGGGTCCCCTCGCACAGCCGTCGAACGGGTGGGCCGCGGTGAAGGACTTCACCCACGTGACGCACGACGGTAAGCACCTGGTCTACGCGTCGAGCGCGTCGGGTACCTCATACGGCTCGATGGCGTTCAGCCCCTTCACGAACTGGTCGGACATGGCGTCGGCCGGCCAGTCCAGGATGAGCCAGAACGCGGTGGCGCCCACACTGTTCTACTTCGCGCCCAAGAAGGTTTGGGTGCTTGCGTACCAGTGGGGTGCGTCGCCCTTCAGCTACCGCACGTCCAGCGACCCCACCAACCCCAACGGCTGGTCCGCGCCGCAGCCACTGTTCACCGGCAGCATCCCCCGCACCGAATCCGGCACCGGCCCGATCGACCAGACTCTGATCGCCGACGACCAGAACATGTACCTGTTCTTCGCCGGTGACAACGGCAAGATCTACCGGGCGAGCATGCCGATCGGGAACTTCCCCGGCAACTTCGGCTCGTCGTACACGACGGTCATGAGCGACACCGCGAAGAACCTCTTCGAGGCGCCGCAGGTCTACAAGGTCCAGGGCCAGAACCAGTACCTCATGATCGTCGAGGCTCGGGGTGCGAACGAGCGGCGCTACTTCCGCTCGTTCACGGCCTCCAGCCTGAGCGGTTCGTGGACCCCGCAGGCCGCCGGCGAAAGCAACCCCTTCGCGGGCAAGGCCAACAGCGGTGCCACCTGGACCGACGACATCAGCCACGGTGACCTGATCCGCACCAACCCCGACCAGACCATGACCATCGACCCCTGCAACCTGCAGTTCCTGTACCAGGGCAAGTCCCCCACCGCGGGCGGACCCTACGACCAGCTGCCGTACCGGCCGGGTGTCCTCACCCTGCAGCGCTGACCTGCCCGATCCACGGTTGCACACAAGGAGAAACACCCCCCATGAACAACCCCACCAACGCCGGGCGCCGCGGACGTCACCGCCGTCGCAGGACCGCCACCGCTCTGCTGCTCGGTGTGCCCGCCACCGTCGTGCCGTACCTCCTGTTCGTGCAGGACGACTCGCAGGCCGCGACGGTCGACGACAGTGCCTACTACAAGCTGGTCTCGGTACGCAGCGGCAAGGTGCTGGACGTCAACGCCTTCTCCACCGCCGACGGCACCCGCATCCAGCAGTGGACTGATCAGACCACCGCCAACCAGCAGTGGAGGCTGAGGTCCACCGGCGACGGCTACTACGAGCTGGTGAACCGCAACAGCGGCAAAGTGCTCGGCATAGCGGGCGATTCGACCGCGCAGGCGGCTGCCGCTGAGCAGCAGACCGACAGCTCCTCCGCCTCCCAGGAGTGGCGGATCGACACGGTGAGCGGTTCCGACGCCGTCACCCTCACCTCCCGCAGGAGCGGCCAGGTCCTGGACGTCTCCGGAGGCTCCACGGCCGACGGCGCGGCGGTCATCCAGTACGGCGGCCATGGCAGCACCAACCAGCAGTGGAAGCTGGTGAAGACGTCCGAGGCCCCGGCCACCGGGACCGGACCGTACGCGTGGAAGAACGCCCAGGTGGTCGGCGGCGGTTACGTCACCGGGCTGGTGTTCAACCCGCGGGAGAAGGGTCTGCTGTACGCGCGTACCGACATGGGCGGCGCCTACCGCTGGGACGCCGCGGCCGAGCAGTGGATCCCGCTGACCGACTGGATCGGCGAGAAGGACTGGAACCTGCTGGGCATCGATTCGGTGGCCACCGACCCGGTCGACCCCCAGCGGCTCTACCTCATGGCGGGCACCTACACCAACGAGTGGGCGGGCAACGGCGCGATCCTGCGCTCCACGGACCGGGGCCGCACCTTCAAGCGCACCGATCTGCCGTTCAAGGTCGGCGGCAACGAGGACGGCCGCGGGGCGGGCGAGCGGCTCGTGATCGACCCGGCCAACCACGGCACCCTGCTGCTGGGCACCCGCAAGAACGGCCTGTGGCGCAGCACCGACTTCGGCGCGACATGGAGTCAGGTCTCCTCGTTCCCCGTCAAGGACGGGGCGAGCAGCGGCGCGGGCATCTCCTTCGTGACGTACGGCCCGGCCGGCAGCAAGACGGTCTACGTCGGTGTCGCCGACAGGTCCACCTCCCTGTACCGCTCCACGGACGGCGGCAGCACCTGGCAGGCCGTCCCCGGCCAGCCCACGGGCCAGTTGCCGCAGCACGGCGTGCTCTCCGGTGACGGCTCGCTGTACCTGTCGTACACCAACGCCCTCGGACCCAACGGCGTGACGGGGGGCTCGGTGTGGAAGTACACGCCGTCCGGCGGTGCGTGGAAGAACATCTCCCCGTCCCAGGGCAGCTACGGGTTCTCCGGACTCGCAGTCGACCCGCAGAAGCCGTCCACGGTGATGGTGACCACCCTCGGCCGCTGGTGGCCCGAGGACGAGCTCTACCGCAGCACCGACGGCGGCACGACCTGGAAGGCGCTGGCCGACAAGTCGGTGCGCAACGCCTCCGCCGCTCCTTACGTCGGCACCCACACCGGGCACTGGATGACCGCCCTGGCCATCGATCCCTTCGACTCCGGGCACGTGCTGTACGGCACCGGCAACGGCATCCTGCGCAGCAAGGACGCGGCCGCGTCCGACAGCGGCGGTACCAGCCACTGGAGCATGGGCGCCCGAGGACTGGAAGAGACCGCGCTGATCGACGCGATCGCCCCTCCCGGCGGCGCCACCGTCATCACCTCCATGGGCGACCAGGGCGGCTTCCGGCACGACTCCCTGACCAAGGTGCCCGCCGGGCGGCTGAAGAACCCGCTGATGACCAACAGCACCGACATCGACTTCGCTCAGGCCAACCCGTCGATGATGGTCCGTGTCGGCCGGGGCGGCGCGCAGGACGGCGCCTACTCCACCGACGGCGGCAGCAGCTGGAACGGCTTCAAGGCAGAGCCGGTGGCCGGTGCCCAGGACGGCCGTGTCGCGCTCGCGGCTGACGGCTCCACCATCGTCTGGACCCAGGCCGGCCAGGCCCCGTACCGCTCGACCGACAAGGGGGCGAGCTGGTCGAGGGTCAGCGGCCTGGGCGACGACGCCGTGGTCGTCGCCGACCGCTCCTCGGCCAGGACCTTCTACTCACTGTCCGGCGGCACGCTCTACGCCAGCACCGACGGCGGTGCGACCTTCACCGCCCGCGCAGGCAACCTGCCGTCCGGCCGGCTCACAGCCGTCCCCGGCATCGCCGGTGACCTGTGGATCGCCGGCAGCACCAAGGGGCTGCTGCACTCCACCGACGGCGGCCGCACCTTCACCCCGCTCAAGACGGTGCAGTCCGCCTCCGCCCTCGGCTTCGGCAAGGCCGCGCCGGGCGCCTCCTACCAGGCGCTGTACCTGATCGGCACCGTCAAGGACGTCACCGGAGTCTTCCGCTCCACCGACGAGGGCGCCACCTGGCTCCGCGTCAACGACGAGGCCCACCAGTGGGGCGCCATCCGCGGCGTCGGCGTCATCACCGGCGACCCCGACACCTACGGCCGCGTCTACGTCGGCACCAACGGACGCGGCCTGCAGTACGGCGACCCGTCCTGACGCCAACACCGGAACGGACGCACGTCTGACGTCCGAGCCGGCGTGCTGTCCGCAATGGAATGCCGCCCTCCTGACCAGTGCGACACCTGGTCGGAGGGCGGTCGTCCGTCGCAGCGGACGGCTCCGTTCGCGGTGCATGGGCCGGTGGTCATGGCGCACCTTCCCGGGCGAGCGCCAGCCGCGAGGCGGCACGGTTCTGATCCTGAGCCGCTGACCTTGACGGACGACCCCGTCAGCGCTGTGTTCCTCTGGTCACACTATGGGCGGGCTTCTCCAGCCACTTGGCGGGGGTCCACCCGTCGATCGCCGGATGGCCGACGGAGAGCCCGAGCTCTCAGGCTGGGGGCATGACCCACCGTACGCAGGAGAAGGTGCCCGCTACCGCCCGTCGGTCCCCGGCCCAGACAGTGACTCGACGTGACGTCGGGCGGCCCAGGGGCGAGTTCTGGGAGCTCCTCGTCATGGCGTTGGTGGCGAGCGGCCTCCTTCTGGCTGCCGCACGCCCTGATCTCCGCGATGCGTTGTGTACCCGCTCGCCGTGACGGCCGCCGAACTGGCTCGCTGAGCCGAGGCCCTTCTGCGGGCCGATGCCCCCCGCCGCTGACCAGGCGCGGGGCAGACCACGTAGGAAAGGAATCTTGTGAACACCGCATCCGCCCCGGAGGCGAGGGTGCCGAGTCCCTGCGCGTCCACGAGACGCTCAAGGCGCTGTACGGATATGTCCGCCCGCACCGGTGGGTCGTCGTGCTCGGTCTGCTGTTGGCGCTGGTGGAGGCGGCCGGAGGGCTGCTGCAGCCGCTGGCCACGAAGGTGCTGGTCGACCGGCTCTCGTCCGGCGGCACGCTCTCCACAGTCCTGCTGGCGCTGACTGTCCTGGTGCTGCTGAGCACGGTGGCCGAGGCGTTCGGCGCCCATGTGCTCGAGCGGACGGCGGAGTCGGTGGTCCTGGCCGCCCGCCGCAGCCTGATCGGCCGGCCGCTGCGGCTGCGGCTCCCGGCGGTGGATCGGATGCAGCCGGGCGATCTGCCGGGCGGATCCGGAGGGTCACGCATGTTGAAGCGGACCAGGCCTCCGGAAGCATCGGCTGGCTTGTTGTCAGGAGGGCCGGGCGGGGGCTCGTAGTTCGATCTTGTATCCGCCTTGTGGGGTGGTTTCGGCGCTGAGGGTGCCGTCGAGCAGTTCAGCGCGTTCTTTCAGGCCGATGAGTCCGTGGCGGGCGCTGGGCAGGGCGACGGTCGGACGAGTAGGAGTGGTGTTGGTGATGGTGACGCCGAAGTGGTGGGCGTCGTGCCACAGGTGGACGTCGGCGCGGGCTCCGGGGGCGTGTTTGCGCACGTTGGTCAGGGCTTCCTGGACCGTTCGGTAGACGGTGCGCTGGGCGGTGGTGCTGATGTCGGCCGGCAGCTCTCCGGACAGGGTGGTCTCGATGCCGCTGTTGGCGATGAGCTGCTGGAGGTCGGCGAGGGTGGGCTGGGGGGTGAGTTCGGTTTCCTTGCCGCCAGAGGCGCGGAGCAGGGTGACCATGTGGCGGAGTTCGTCGAGGGTGTTCGCGCTGAGGGTGCGCATGGTGCGGGCGGCCTCGCGGGCGTCGGGGTCCTTGGCGGCGACCTGCAGGGCTCCTGCCTGTACAGCGATGAGGCTGACCTGGTGGGAGACGACGTCGTGCATCTCGCGGGCCAGTTGGGCGCGTTCGCGGGCGAGGACGGTCTGGGCGTACAGGGCGCGTTCGTGCTCCCTGGCCTCTTCAACTTCGACGAGCTGGCGGGCCACGTCGTGCCGGGCCTGGACGAGCTGGCCGAACAGGACGGGGGCGACGGCCGTGGCCAGCGTGTACACGAACTGGACAAGCGTCCAGGTCCGGTCGCCGTCGAACCCGTCGGACAGCGGCCAGGCGAGGGTGCCCGCAGTGGCGTTCAGCAGCGCGCAGCCGGCCAGCAGCGGGCGGTTGCGGGTGGACGCGGCCAGTGTGTACAGGGCGGCGATCGGGGCGACCGCGACGTCCATGAACAGGGTCATGGGCAGGGTCAGCAGGAAGACGGCCAGCGGGAAGCGTCTGCGCAGGAACAGTCCGGCGGAGCCGACGGCGGCGCAGGCCCACATCACAGGGGTGCCCTCGCCCAGGAGGTTGATCCAGGCGTCGAGCGCGGCCAGTATCACAAGGCCCGTGTCGACGGCCCAGGGCGGAAGGCGCCGCCACAGTGCCCGGCCCGTGCTCATCGTCCGTTGTCCCGTGTCGGGCCGTCGTCGGTGCGCGTGAGCAGTCCGGCGCGCTCAGCGAGGAGTGCGGCCTGGACGCGGCTGGTGACCCGCAGTTTGGTGAGGATCGAGCTGACGTGGTCCTTGACGGTGCCCTGGCTCAGGTGGATGCGGGTGCCGATGTCTGCGTTGGAGAGTCCTTCCGAGATCAGGGTGAGGACGTCGCGTTCCCGGTCGCTGAGCAGGCTGACGCGCGCGACGTCCGCGTCCTGAGGTACTCCGGCCCCCGGGTGGCTGCGGAGCAGCGCGCGTGAGGCCTTCGGTGACATCACCACTCCACCCGCGGCCAGGGTGCGGACCAGCTGGGCGAGCTGTTCGGGCTCGGTGTCCTTGAGGAGGAAGCCGGAGGCCCCTGAGCGCAGTGCGGTGAGGATGTACTCGTCGGTGTCGAAGGTGGTCAGCATGGCCACGCACGGCGGTTCGGGCAGTTCCTGGATCTGCCGCAGGACGGTCAGGCCGTCCACGTCCGGCATGCGGATGTCCAGGAGCACGACGTCCGGCAGGTCGCGTCGGATCACGTCGGCCGCCTGGGCGCCCTCGGCGGTCGCTACGACCTCGATGCCGTCGGACGCGTTCAGGATCATCTGGAACCCGGACCGCACCAGGGCTTCGTCGTCCACCACCACTACCCGGATCACCGGCGCTCCGCCTCACGCTCTCATCTGCTCTGTCCAGCTGCTCTGCGACCCCGCCCAGGTGCTTCGCGTGCTTGTACGGGTTCGCCTGACGTCGACCGTACGTCCGGCAGGGTACGTGGTGGCGTGCTCACCCCTGGAGTGTGGACACCCGGCGGGTCGGCTCCAGCCGTTCGGGGGGTGCGCTCCGGCCGGTCGGCAGAGCCGACGGGCGAGGCTCGGCGGATGGCGCCCGTCGTCCTCGTACCGTGGGATCGGTCCATGCGATCGGTCTGTGGCCCCGCGCCGAGTCCGGAGGCCGCAGCCGATGTCCGTACCGTTTCGAGGACCGCCCCGCTCTGCCCTGCCTGCTCCTGCGTCAGCCCGTCCGTGCCCTGCGCCGCCTGGCCGAGCGGCCCCATGTGCTGGTCGCGGGTGTGTACGGCGCGGTGCTGGCCAGCTCCCTGGTGGCCGCCCTGTCGGAGTAGGGGGAGACGGGGCCCGCAGCACTTTGATGAGGTACTTGGCGTTGCCGGGGTAGCCGGTGAGCACGACCGATGCGGGAAACGACTTCTTCGCATGCCCCGGCCGCTATATCTGGCCGCCGGCCGAAGGTTGTCTGCTGCCGGGGACCGGCAGCGTCTGCTTCTCCACCAGGTGAGTCGTGAGGTGTCGGCAGGGCCGGCGAAGTGGTCCACCACGGCGCCCTGCGTCCGATGCGCAGGCGCAAGCGCGCGGCGTGGAGTACTCGCCCTTGTTGTGTTCCCGCACCCGGTCGCGGAGGGGAACGGACAGCACCGCCAGCACATTGGGCATAGCCATGACACGCAGGTACCAGACGCTCGCCGTGGCCGCCGCGCGGCGGCACCGCGGGGTGACCACGGTCGGGTGAGGCTTCACGGCTGCGGTCGCCGGGGTGGTTGATGCAGATTCGTGAGGATCCGGAGGATTCACCACCCGGCAACGGGTCATACGTACCCCGCCAGGTGGCGGGGGTGGCGGAGCGGCGACGGTCCCGGTCTGTGACCGCCGCCGAGCGGCGGATGATCCTCCCGCCGTATGGCGGGTGGTGACCGGTCACCCGTCGGATACAGCCGGGCCGAAGCATCGGCGAGGTTGGGGACGTGCAAGCCGGGACGCCGGGAGCGTCGGCCCTGTCCGACGGACGGATGATCCGGTGTCCGCTGGCCGTGGCCGTGGCCGTGGGTCGGCCAGGAGCAGAAGCAAGGAGCACCCATGTCGGCCACCAGCCGGACCCTGCTCGCCGGTGCCGTCGCAGCGGTCGTTGCCTGTCTGCCACGCCTTACCGCCTGCCGCCCAGACGGGACCTTGCGGTCCTCCTTCGAGTGCACCCAAGCCAGGGGAAAACGTCATGAGTGTTTCGCTGTCCAAGGGCGGCAACATCTCGCTGAGCAAGGAGGCTCCGGGCCTCACCGCGGTCCAGATCGGCTTGGGCTGGGACGTACGCGCCACCACGGGCGCCGACTACGACCTGGACGCGGGCGCGCTGCTGTGCGGCGAGCGCGTCGAGGTCGCCTCCAACGCGTTCTTCGTCTTCTACAACAACCTCACGAGCCCGGACGGTTCGGTCGAGTACGCCGGTGACCCCAGGGACGCCCGTCCCGCCCCTCTCTGCCGGCCGTCGCGTGGACATCCCCTCCGCGCGCGGCGGCGGTTCCTACCCGCCGACCGTCCCGCTCGGCCCCGGCCACCCCCTTCGCCTCCACCCACTACGGGAGTTCTTCATGTCCATCGACCTCACCAAGGGCCAAAGGATCAGCCTGACCAAGCCCGACACGACCCCCCTCAGCCACGTACGGATGGGGCTGGGCTGGTAGGCGCGGACGCGCACGGGCTTCTTCGGAAGGCTGATGGGCCCCATCGAGATCGACCTCGACGCTTCCGCGGTCCTGTACGCGGGCCGGCGAGTCGTGGAGGTCGTCTACCTTCCAGCACCTGACCGGCATCTTCGGTGCCGTGAAGCACTCCGGCGACAACCGCACCGGCGGCGACGGGCCGGGGGACGATGAGGCCATCACGGTCGACTTCACTCGGATGCTGGCGGAAGTGGACCAGATCGTCTTCACCGTGAACTCCTTCACCGGCGCGACCTTCGACGAGGTCGAGAATGCCTGCTACCGCCTGGTGGACGACTCGACGGGGGCTGAACTCGCCCGGTACACCCTGTCCGGCGGCGGCTCCCACACCGCCCAGATCATGGCCATGATCTCCCGGATCAACGGGGCGTGGCAGCTGACCGCCATCGGCGAACCCGCCTCTGGGGCCACCTTCCAAGCCCTCCTGCCCGCCATCGACCACCACCTCTGATCCGTCCGCCCGGCCCGCCGGTCGGCGGGGTGGTCCCGGCCGGTCGGCGGGGGTGCCACCGAAACCTGCCGGATGGTCCGCCTCGGCACGGCACCGGGAGATTGCTCGTATGACACAGATACAGCCGCCGCAGGCGACGTCAGCTCCGCGGGAGATCGCGTCTCCCGTGCCCGCAGCCTCGCCCGGCTCCGCCGGAAAACCTTCGGGCGGCCCCTCGATGGGACGCCTGGTCGGGGTGGACCTGGCCCGTGCGCTGGCAGTGTTCGGCATGTACATCGTCCACATCGGCCCGGTGCTCTCTTCCACGCACGGCGCCGGCACCTGGGTCCGGTACCTGGCCGACGGGCACTCGTCGGTCCTGTTCGCCACCCTCGCCGGGTTCTCGCTGATGCTGATCGCCGGCCGCCGCGAGCCGAAGACCGGCCTGGCCGGCCGGCAGGCGAAGGCCCGGATCGCGATCCGCGCCGTGGTCCTGCTGACGCTGGGCACCGTGCTGGCGATGGAGTACGGGGGAGTGATCATCCTCGGCTTCTACGGCGTCTACTTCCTCCTCGCCCTGCCCCTGTTGCGGCTGCCCGCCAAGGCACTGGCGATCACCGCGGCCGGGCTCGCGCTCGTCACACCCCAGCTGGCGTTCGTCCTGAACTCGCGGCTGAGTGAGTCCGTCCAGCAGACCGTCGACGCCTACGACCCGCTCAAGAAGCTCAGCGAGGTCGGCGTGCTCGACCTGCTGCTCACCGGCTTCTACCCGACGATCACCTGGATGTCGTTCGTCGTCGCCGGCATGGCACTGGCCCGCCTCGACCTCTCGGCCGTCTCCGTCCAGCGTCGCCTGGCCGCGCTCGGCGCCGCCCTGACCGTCGGCGCGTACGGCCTGTCCCTGCTCCTGGCGGGCAAGGACGCTCTGCGTAGCATGGCGGAGGACGGCAAGTCGTCCGCCGGGTTCGAGAAGGCGTCGTCCTTCGGCAGCGGATCCTTCGAGGCCCCTCAGCGGGCGGCCTCGGAACTGCTGTCTGCCGGGCCGCACAGCGGCACCACCTTCGACATCATCGGCAGCGTCGGCGTCGCCATCCTCGTGATCGTCGGCGCGACGGTGCTCATGGACCGCCTGCCGCGCCTGCGCCGCCTGGCGAAGCCGGTCATCGCGGTGGGCACCATGTCGCTGACGGCCTACGTCGGCCACTTCCTCGCGCAGTCCATGGTCGGCGTATCGGCCGGCGAAAGCACCCAGACGTCCTGGATCCCCGTGCTCACGTTCATCTTCGGGGCGATCGTGTTCGCCGCGGTCTGGTCCCGCTTCTTCCGCCGCGGACCGCTGGAGGCGTTGCTCAACGCCGCCACTAAGCCGGCGAAGTACGTGCGATGACGCAGGACCGGGGCGGGCGGTCTTTCATGGCCCGCCCCGGCTCAGACGGGCCCTCGCGGCCTGCTCACATCGACCGCGCGGTCCGGCGCCGCCGAACGGCTGAAACAGGCCCCGAGCGGCTCGGACAGGAGCGCTCGACGCCGCCGTCCGCGGACAGGGGATCCGAGGGTCGGATACGGCGGCGCTGCGGCCGGGCTCACGGAGCCCTGTGGAGCGTGCTCCTCGCGCGGCAGGGACCGGCCCCTCTTGCCTTGTACGTGTTGTCGCCCCGGAACCGGAATCCACATGGCCTTCGTCCTCATCGTGATCTCGCGACCGATGTTCGGCACTTCCTCGGCCGGGGGTCGGTGCGTGAGGCTGGCCGAAAGCCCCTCACAAGGACATCGTGCCGAGCTCGCGGGCGACGGCTACGAACGACCGGACCATCGGGTTGTCATTGTCCGAACGCCAGACCCGGCCCCAGCGCAGCATCGGGGCGTCGTGGAGGTGCAGGTACGTAATGTCCGGGCGGACGTGGAAGCGGGTGACCTGGGCGGCGAAGGAGTGGACGGCTTCACCCGAGGAGATGATCACGAACAGCGAGTCCAGATCAGTGGCGACGCAGATGTTCCGCTTGATCGTCCGGCCACTGGGCGTGTAGAAGGGCATGAACGCGTCCTGCCAGTAGTCGGGCTGCAGCGACTCCCCGCCGATCACGCCGTGGTCGGCGAACACCTCCAGGGACACCGACGGCGGACCGCCAGTCGGTGGTCGGAGGCCACGGCTGCGACCCGGGGCTCCTCGAACAGCACTGGGCCCACGGTGAGATCCGGATCCTCGACGGGGAGCCAGGCGAGCAGCAGGTCCGCTTCGCCCCTGCGCAGCGGCCCGAACGGATCGATGAAGCCGTTGTAGCGGAGTCGGATCCCGCACGTCGGATTCAGGGAGCGGAAGGCATCCCAGAAGGGCCGCAGTTCGTGTGCGTTGGAGACCAACAGGTTGATCCGCAGGATGTCCGTCTTGCCCTGGGCGGTGAGCCGCGCCCGGTCCATGCTCGCCTTCAACCCCTGGTAGACGGGGAGTAGGTCGTCGCGCAGCTGTTCACCGACGGGCGTGAGCCGGACCTGGCGGCTGGTCCGCTCGAAGAGCTCCGCCCCGATGGACCGTTCCTGCTTCTTGATGGCCTGACTGACCCGTGCCGGCGACACGTGCAGCCGCTCGGCCGTCCTCCCGAAGTGCAACTCCTCCGACAGTGTCAGGAAGATCTCGATATCGCGCAGTTCCGCGCGCCCCCACGCCCCATCTGTTCACTGACTCCGGCCTCAACCGGCTTTACGCGGTCGGCCGTTGATCATCAACGTGCATGTCACTCACAGCGACATCGTCCCGAGTTCCCGGGCGATGCGTACGAACGCCCGGACCATCGGGCTGTCGTTGTCCGAGCGCCAGACCAGGCCCCACCGCAGGAGGGGCGTGTCACGAACGGGGATGTACGTGACGTCGGGGCGGGCATAGAAGCGGGTGACCTGATGGCCAAGGAGGTGGATGACCTCCCCGTCGGCAACGTACGTGTACAGCTGGTCCAGCGTCGTGACCAGGAACTTCCGTTCGATGGCACGACGGCTGGGCGCGGAGAACGGAACGAAGGCGTTCTCGAAGTACTCGGGCTGGAGTCCGTCCGGCCCCACGACACCGTGGTCCGCGAACGCTTCCAAGGTGACCGACGAGCGGCCGGCCAGCCGGTGGTCGGCGGCCACCAGTGCGACCCTGGGCTCGTCGAAGAGCACTGGCCCCACGGTCAGATCGGGCTCTTCGACCGGGAGCCATGACAGCAGCAGGTCGATCTCGCCGTTGCGCAGTGGGGCGAACGGGTCCGTGTAGCCGTTGTGGCTCAGTCGCAGACCCCACTGCGGATGCTGCGAACGGAAGGCGTCCCAGAAGGGCCGCAGTTCGTGGCCGTTGGTGACCATCAGGCCGATCCGCAGGATGTCCGCCTTGCCCTGGGCTGTGAGCCGCGCCCTGTCCACGCTCGCCTTCAGGCTCTGGAATACCGGCCGCAGATCACCGAGCAACTGTTCGCCCACCGGTGTGAGCCGTACGTGGCGGCTGGTCCGCTCGAAGAGTTGCGCCCCGATCGAGCGTTCCTGCTTCTTGATCGCCTGACTGACCCGCGCCGCTGACACGTGCAGTCGCTCGGCCGTCCGTCCGAAGTGCAGCTCCTCCGACAACGTCAGAAAGATCTCGATGTCGCGCAGCTCCACGCGCCCCCACGCCCCCGCTTGTTCGTTAACCCCTGGCTTAATCGACGTTGCATGATCGACCGTTGATGATCAACTTGTCCACACCGGATGCTCAGTGCATGAACGTCGTCACTACGAAGGTGTCGTTGACCGTGGAGGACGTAGGCGCTTCCAGCCGGTTCTTCACCACCCATCTGGGCTTTCGTGAGGTCGAGTCGGCGGAGGGTTACGTCTGTCTCCGCCGGGACGACAGCTCTGCCGAGATCGCCCTGTCCGAGCGTGACCCCGAGCTGCCGCCGCAGGCCTGGCGGGGCCAGGGGCTGGCAGATCTGGCCGTGACCTTGACCGTCACGGATGCCGCGGCCGAGTACGAACGGCTGCGCCGGGAAGACGCCCCCGTCACCGGCCCGATCCGCCAAGAGCCGTGGGGTGAGCGGCTGTTCCAGCTCACCGATCCCAATGGCGTTGTGGTCCGGCTCACCGAATGGGTGCCGCCGGCCGGCGCCCCCGAACGCAATTAGTCGAAGGGCTTCAGTTTTTCGTGGACGAAGTACGAGAGTCGCACCGGCCCGATCCACGCCGCTGGCTCATCCTGGTCGTGCTGTGCCTGAGCGCGCTGGTCCTGGTCATCGACAACATGGTGCTCACGGTGGCCATCCCGCCGCTCGCCGAGGACCTGGGGGCGAGCGCGCAGGACATTCAGTGGATCATCGACTCCTACATCCTGGTCTTCGCCGGACTGCTCCTCACCTCGGGCAGCCTGTCCGACCGGTTCGGCCGACGCCGTGTGATGGTCATCGGGCTCGCGCTGTTCGGCGCGGCCTCGGTCCTCGGGACCATCGCCGACAGTCCCGCTCAGCTGATCCTGGCTCGCGTACTGATGGGCGTCGGCGGCGCGCTGATCATGCCGAGCACGCTGTCCATCCTGATCACCGTCTTCGACGAGAAGGAGCGTCCCAAGGCGATCGCCGCCTGGGGTTCGGTGTCCATGCTCGGCGTGGTGGGCGGCCCGCTGCTCGGTGGCTGGCTGATCGCCGCGTACTGGTGGGGTGCGGTCTTCCTGATCAACGTCCCGATCGCGGCCCTGGCCATCATCGCGGCACTGGCCCTGATGCCGGAGTCCAAGGGGCCCTGGCGCAAGGCCGACCCGCTGGGCATGGTGCTGTCCGTGGCCGGGATGACCGCGCTGGTGTGGACGATCACCGAGCTGCCCAAGGAGGGCCTGGAGCGTACGAGTACCCAGGTCACGCTCGCCGTGGCGGCGCTGAGCCTGGCAGGATTCGCGGTCTGGGAGACCCGTACCGCACACCCGATGGTCCCGCTGTCGCTGTTCCGCAACCGGGTCTTCACCGGCTCCAGCCTGTCGCTGGTGCTGCTGACCTTCGCCAACGGCGGCCTGCTGCTGGTACTGACCCAGTACCTGCAGTTCGTCCTCGGTTACACGCCCACCGAGACCGGCCTGGCCTTCACCCCGCTCGCTGTCGCCGCGCTCGCCTTCAACGGCATCGGCGCCGCGCTGCTGGCGAAGACCGGCACCCGGATCATGGTGGTCCTCGGCCTGCTGCTGATCGCGGCCGGGTCCGGACTTCTGACCGGCCTGTCCTCGGGGGACGGTTGGGGACCGCTGACCACCGCGATGATCCTGATCGGAGCGGGTGCCGGACTGGTGATGCCCGCGGCCACCAGCGCCCTGATGGGGGCGGTCCCGGCCGAGAGTGCCGGTGTCGGGTCCGCGCTCAACGACACCATCCAGCAGGCCGGCGCCGCCCTCGGTGTGGCCGTGCTGGGCGCCGTCCTGTCGAGCACGTACACCTCCGAGATGCCGGCCGGCGCGCCCGAGGCCGCGCGTCACGCCGTTTCCGAAGCGCTCGTCCTGGCCGCACGCACCGGGGACGAGGGGCTGGCCGCCGCCGCCCGGGAGGCCTTCACCGCCGCGATGTCCGCCACCTTCCTGGTCGGTGCCTGCGGGGTACTGGGTGCCGCGGTGCTGGCGCTCTTCCTCATGCAGAACCGCGCGACAGAAGCGGCCGCGAAGGAGGCCGCCCGGACCCAGGATCAGTTCGCCACGGTCGCCGGACCCTGACGTACGACGTACGGCCGCTCCACGTCCCGGCCACCACTGGCTGAGGCCATGAGCGTTCACCTTCAATCCATTGCAACGGCCAGGATGGCCATCGTTGCGTTAACCTGAAGGCTGTTGCAATGATTTACTGCTTTCTACCTGCACTGATGACGATTTACCGCAACGAAGATATTGAAGGATCGCTGAACGCAACGTAGCTTTTCCCTCGCAGGAAACAACGACTCGAAGGATAGAACAATGCAGAAGTTCGACACCGCTGCCCCGATCGCCGCCGTCCTCGACATCCCGGCGGGACGCATCCGGTTCATCGCCGCCGACCGCGCCGACACCACCGTCGAGGTCCTGCCCGCGGACGCCTCGAAGGGCCGCGACGCGCAGGCGGCGAAGGAGACCACGGTCGAGTACGGCGAGGGCGTCCTGCGGATCGCGGCCCCGGAGGCGAAGAACCAGATCCTCGGCAACTCCGGATCCGTCGAGGTGACCGTCCACCTGCCCGCCGACTCCCGCATTGAGGTGAAGACGGCCAGCGCCGAGTTCCAGGGCGTCGGACGGCTCGGCGATGTCGCCTTCGAGGGCGCGCAGGGCACGGTCGAGCTCGACGAGACCGCGAGCGCCCGCCTCACCCTCCAGGCCGGCGACGTCTCGGTCGGCCGCCTGGGCGGTCCGGCCCGGATCAGCACCCAGAAGGGCGCCATCCACATCGCGGAGGCCATGACCGGCACGGTCACCCTGAGCACCGAGCACGGCGATATCTCGGTCGGCGCCGCCCGCGGGGTCTCCGCCTCTCTGGAGGCAGGCACCAGCTACGGCCGGATCCACAACTCGCTCAACAACGCCGACGGTGCCGCCTCCGGCCTGAACATCCACGCGACCACCTCCTACGGCGACATCACCGCCCGCAGCCTCTGACCCCCGTAGCTCCGAACGGCGCCCTCGCTTCAGCCCTCCCCGGCCACATCACGTCTGCCGTGATGGCGCCACCGTGGCATCACCATGCCCAAACCGACACCGAAGAAGGATAAGAAGAATGAGCACCACTCAGGACTACCAGGCTGCGGAACAGCTTCTGCGCCGGCCCGCCCGCCCCGGCGAGCTCGTCGTCGGCGACAAGGTCCGGCCGCAGTGGATCGACGGAGGGGCCCGCTTCTGGTACGCCGTGAGCAACGGTGTCGGTAAGCGGTTCGCGCTGGTCGACCCTGCGGCCGGAACCCGTGAGCCGGCCTTCGACCACTCCCGGCTCGCCGCCGCGCTGGCCGCCGCCTCCGGGCAGCAGGTCGACCCCGAGTTCCTGCCGGCCTCGGCGATAGAACTGGGAGGGAACGCCGTCGAGTTCGATGCGTTCGGCGAGTACTGGCGGTGCCGCCTGGACGACTACGTGTGCGAGCGGGCCGAGTTCACGCCGCCGGGCAGCCCCCTCGACGTACCGTCACCCGACGGGAAGTTCGCGGTGTCCCGGCGGGGCCACGACCTGTGGGCGCGCTCGCTGTCCGACGGCCGCGAGTGGGCACTGACCGCCGATGGCGCGCCCGGCCACCAGTACGGCACCGTCCCGGAGTGCACGGCGAACAGCACCCTGCTGCGCAAGATCGGCCTGCCGTACCTGCCGCCTGCGGTGGCCTGGTCGCCGGACTCGACGAAGGTGCTGGCGCACCGGACCGACGAGCGCGAGGTCCGGGAGACCCACCTGCTGGAGGCCAGGCCCGTCGACGGTGGCGCCCCGGTGCTGCACACCCAGCGGTTCGCCTACCCCGGGGACGAGCACGTACCGCTGGCCGAGCTGGTCGTACTGGACGTCGCCGCGGGCACGGTGGTCCGCGCCCAGGCCGAGCCGCTGCTCATGCCGACACTGTCGCCGATCACGATCAAGTGGGCCTGGTGGGCCCCGGACAGCTCGGCGGTGTACTACCTCGGCCGGCCGCGCGACCTGCGCAAGCTCACCCTGTACCGGCTGGACGCGGCCACCGGCGAGGTCACCACGGTGTTCAGCGAGACCGGGGCGACCCGTGTCGAGCCCAACCAGTGGGCGTATGAGCCGCCGATCGTGCAGGTGCTGGCCGACGAGGTGCTGTGGTACTCGCAGCGAGACGGCTGGGGCCACCTGTACCGGTACGACCTGCGTACCGGCGCGCTGCTCGGGCAGGTCACCTCCGGGCAGTGGGCGGTGCGGCAGATCCTGCGCGTCGACGAGGCCGAGCGGGTGGTGTACTTCACCGCCTCCGGGCTGGTCGACGAGGACCCCTACCGGCGCACGGTGTGCCGAGTCGCCCTGGACGGCTCCGGCTTCGCCAAGCTCACGGACGACGACCAGGACCACACCGTCACCCTCCCCGACCACCAGCAGCACTTCATCGACTCCGCGTCCACCGTCGACACCCCACCGGTGACGACGGTCCGCGACTGGTCCGGGCGGGTGCTGGTGGAGCTGGAGCGCGCGGACATCGGCAAGCTCGCCGCCACTGGCTGGACAGCGCCGGAACGGTTCCGCGTCAAGGCGGCCGACGGGGTGACGGACATTTACGGAGTGCTGTACCGGCCGCGGGAGTTCGACCCCGCCCGCTCCTACCCGGTGATCGACAACGTCTACCCTGGCCCGCAGCTCAACCGGGTCGCCCCGTCCTTCGACCCCGGCGGTCTGGGCCTCGACGCGGAACCCCTCGCCGCACTGGGCTTCGTAGTCGTGGCACTGGACGGACGCGGCACCCCGGGCCGGGACAAGTCCTTCCACGACGCCTCCTACGGCCACCTGGCCGACGCGGGCAATCTGGCCGACCACGTCACGGCGCTGCGGCAGCTGGCCGAGACCCGGCCGTGGATGGACCTGGACCGGGTGGGCGTGTTCGGCCACTCCGGAGGCGGGTTCGCCGCGGCCCGCGCGATGCTGGACTTCCCGGAGACGTACAAGGTGGGAGCCGCACTCTCCGGCTCGCACGACGCCCGCCATTTCAACGCAGGCTTCGTGGAGACCTACGACGGCGCGGACAACCCCGAGGCCTGGGGTCGCACTTCCAACATGGACCTCGCCGACCGCCTGGCGGGCAAGCTACTCCTGATACACGGCGAGATGGACGACCAGGTCCACCCGGACCAGACCCTCCGCCTGACCGACCGGCTCATCGCCGCCGGCAAGGACTTCGAGCTGCTCATCGTGCCCGGCGCCGAGCACACGTTCATCGACCACTTGGCCTATGTCCGTACTCGCTGCTGGGACTTCCTGGTCCGCGAGCTGCTGGGCACCCAGCCTCCTGCCTACCGCCCCGCTCCCATCGCCATCGGCCCTGAGCTGCTCGCCGAGCTGTTCGCCTGAGCCTGAGCCTGCGTCGGTGACATCGGCCCTGCTCGTGTGACTCAGTTCACGCGAGCAGGGCCGATGAGTTCGGGCCTCCCTCACGGTCTTACATGCAACGAGATTCCAGCGCCGCAGGCCCGGCCCCCGGCTGGGTGGCGGCACACGAGGAAGGCATGGGATGACCCAGACGATCAGCTCCTCCGCCACCGCTTCCGCCTCGGCCTCTGCTTCCGCCACCGCGGGGTCCGCCTCCTCGGCGCGGGTGCTGCTGAAGGGCGCAGCGGTGGCGGGGCCGCTGTTCCTGGGCGTGGGGATCGCCCAGGGCCTGACGCGTGAGGGCTTCGACTTCACGCGCAACGCCATCAGCCAGCTGAGCCTCGGCGACCTGGGCTGGATCCAGATCGCCAACTTCTTCGTCGCCGGCGCCCTGCTGATCGCCGGTGCGGTCGGGATACGGCGCTCGGCTTCCGAGGGGCCAGGTCACCGCGCGGCGCCGTGGCTGGTGGGGGTGTTCGGGGCGTCCTTCCTGGTCAGCGGCGTGTTCTCCGCCGACCCCGGGGCCGGTTTCCCGGCCGGTACGCCGGACTCCGCGACCGCCGCGCTGAGCGTGCACGGCGCGGTCCACATGGCCGGCGGCATGGTCGGCTACCTCGCGCTGTGCGCCGCCTTCCTGTTCCTGGCCCGCCGCTTCGCCGTCGAGGGGCAGCGGGGCTGGGCGATCGCCTGCCGCCTGCTCCCGGTGGGCGTCCTCGCCGGGTTCGTCGGATCCGGTGCCTCCGTACTCTCCTTCACGGCAGGGGCGGCACTCGGCCTGGCCGGACTCGCCGCAGTGACCGCCCGGCTGGCGCGCCTCTAGCCGTACCGGCACTCACGCACTCACGCACACCGGAACGAACGAAAGGCACGGACGACATGTCGGATTCCCTGCAGGGCGCCGCGTACTTCCCCTCGATCGAGAAGAAGTACGGCCGTCCGATCGCGGAATGGAAGGACCTGATCCGCACCTCCCCCCTGACCAAGCACATGGAACTCGTCTCGTGGCTCAAGTCCGAGCACGGCCTGGGTCACGGCCACGCCAACGCCCTGGTCGCCCACACTCTCGCGGAGGACAAGGCGGAGTAGTCCACACCGGCCGCCACGGAGCGTTCACACCCAGATCATTGCAATTACCTGCCATCCCATCTGAACCCAACGGATCAGGAAGCGAGACATCCCCATGCGCATTGCGATTGGTGAATTCATCAGCTTGGACGGCGTCGTTCAGGCCCCGGGGCACCCGGACGAGGACACCGACGGCGGGTTCGCCCACGGTGGCTGGAGCCACCCGTTCTTCGACCCGGAGGTGATGGGTGGCGCTCTGACCGAGTGGCAGACCAGCACCGAGGCCCTGCTGTTCGGACGCCGCACCTGGCAGACCATGGCGGCGGCGTGGCCGGACCGGGCCGGCGACCCGTTCGCCGACCACATGAACAGCGTCACCAAGTACGTCGTGTCCAGCACCCTCGGCGAAGACGAACTGACGTGGAACAACACCACACGCATCCCCGGCGACCAAGCACTGGACCAGATCAAGAAGCTGCGCGAAGCCGAAGGCCGTGACCTGGTGGTCATGGGCAGCGCGTCCCTCACCCGAACCCTGCTGGCCGAGGGACTGGTCGACGAGCTTCGGCTCATGATCCTGCCGGTGCTCGTCGGCGGCGGTAAGACGATCTACCCGGCCGACGGTCACCTCCGCACGTTCGAACTGGTCTCCACGGTCGTCAGCGGCACCGGAGTGCATGTGTGCACCTACCGGCCGAAGGCCGGGGCGTAGTCGGCAGGCGTACGGGCCAATGCCGACCAGGCGGGAGACGTTCGGGTCTTCGCCTCCGTGGGCATCCGGTCCTGCCGGCGCGGTGGCGCACTGTCAGGGCCATCCGGCAGTTGGGTCAGTAGCACCGGGTTCGGCGAGGTGAAGGGCTACGACGGCGCCCCGCTTCCCGCCCCGGAGCTTCCGGCGACCCCGTTGAAGCCGCGGGGAAGAGTGCGCTGATCTGCTGCTTCTCGACGTGGACCCTGCCGTCGGCGACCGAGCCGGGGCAGCGCCGGCAGCTTTCGGATCAGGCGGTCCGTTCCCTTGGCGTAGCCGATGCCGAAGAGGATGGCGGTGGCGAGCGACAGGGGCTCGGAGACGTCGTCCAGGATCGGGTAGATCTGCCAGTGCGTCAGGTAGATGGAGAGCGAACTGGCGGCGAGGAGTCCCGCAGCCTGGTTCACCCTGTGGTGGCTCGGCAGCGTGGGGAACCACACGAGCAGCACGAAGCCGATGAGGACGAACGTCTCGCGCCGGGGTTCGGCCGGGAAGAAGCCGGGGACAGTGGTGAGCGCGGCGAGGGTGACGAGCAGCCGTTGGGGCGTCGTGCGGGCCTTGGCGGCCGCCCAGCCCAGGGCGAAGAGCCAGAAGACGGTGACCGCGTCGGTGATGTGTGAGCGCTCGGGAAGGCCGACCAGTTCGTAGCGGGTGAGCAGACCGAGTCCTACGAGGGTGAGGGGGAGACCGTACGGGAAGCGTCGTTCCGCCCGGTCGGCGGCCGGCAGGGCCAGCAGGGCGACGGTGGCCAACAGGATGTAGACGAGTGCTTCCACGAACCACAGGTGGAGCCCCGGGCCCATGTCCTGCGGGAAGAGGGCGTTGTGGAGCAGGAGGAGGTTGGTCAGGTCGTAGTCGGCGCCGATCAGGATCGCGAAGGCGGTCCAGGCCATGCACGGCAGCGCGATGCGCGCGATGCTCCGCCCCGCACGGCGGACGCGTTCGCGTCGCTCGGCGGAGGTGAGCAGGAAGCGGGCGAAGTTGAACCCGGCCACCGCGAGCAGCAGATGCGCACCACCCCGGATCTCGAACAGCCGGACATGCGAGCCGACGATGCACACGATCGCCACCGCGCGCAGGGCGACGCTGGTCTCCAGGGCCCGGACTCGTGAGGGGGCCTTCCGCTCGGGTGTGCGGAGGTCACGGATCGGTGTGGTGTGCCAGCTCGCCGGCAGATGACCGAGGCGCTCTTCGAGGTGCAGTGACATCTCGACGTACGAGAGGGAGTCGCCGCCGAGCCCGACGAACGTGCTGTCCGGCGTCACGTCCGGACGGTCCAGGATCCTCGCGTACAGCGCGCACAGGTCGTCGCCGTCCGCCTCGCCGACCGGGGAACGGCCGGCGGCCGTCCGGTCCAGGGCACGGACGGCCTGGCGGTCGGGCTTTCCTGAAGGCAGGCGGGGAAGATCGGGCAGCAGGTGGACGGAGACCGCGCGGGCGGGGAGGCCGCACTCGTCCACGACACGTCTTCGGATCCGTCGCTCCTCCCATCCGGGCTTGTGTACGACGGCGAGGGTGAGCCGTTCGTCGTCCCCGGCGCAGAGCGCGTGCAGTCCGTGCCGTTCGAGCATCGTCTCGACCTGCTGGGGGTCGATCCGCAGGCCGAGGATCTTCAGGAACCGGCTGCGACGGCCGACGATCTCGTACAGGCCCGTCTCGGTGCGCCGTGCCAGGTCGCCGGTGCGCAACGTGTCGACGGTGCGGCCGAGGGCGAGGTCGTCGGGGGTGCGGGCGTAGCCCAGCATGACGTTCGGCCCGCTGTACACGAGCTCACCGACGCCTTCTCCGACGGAGTCCTCGACGAGTTCGAGGGAGAACGCACCGCCCGGGATCGGCACACCGATGGCCTCAGGGTGTTCGGCGGCGAGCTCCGGGGGCAGGTAGGCCATACGGGCGGTCGCCTCCGTCTGGCCGTACATGACGAAGAGGTCCCAGCCGCTCCGCTGCCCCAGCTCGGCGTAGTGGGCCACCCGTTCGGGGGCGAGACGGCCGCCCGCCTGGGTGACGTACCGCAGGTGCGGCAGGTCCATCTCGGCGAAGCCGATGCGGTCGAGCAGGTCGAAGGTGTACGGGACTCCGGCGAGGGCGGTACCGCGGGCGGTGCGGAAGAGGTCCCAGAAGCAGGCGTCCGCCACGGACAGGTCGGTGAGGACGAGTCCGGCGCCGCGCAGCAGGTGGCTGTGGACGACGGACAGGCCGTAGCAGTAGTGCATCGGCAGGGTCGTCGCGGCCCGGTCGGTGTCACGGATGCCGAGGTACGTGGCGATCGACTCGGCGTTCGCCTGGAGGTTCTCGTACGAGAGCCGGACGAGCTTGGGGGAGCCGGTCGAACCGGAGGTGCTCAGCAAGAGGGCGAGGTCGGGGTGGAATTCGTGGGCGGAGCCGGTCCGCCGCTCCTCGATCAGCCATTCGCCGGCGCCCGGACGGACGACGACGTCGGGATCGTAGGCGGCGGTCAGGGACTCCGCGGCCTCGGGGTGGTCGCCCGGCACGAGGAGTACGGGGTGACCCGACGAGAGGGCGGCCAGATGGATGACAAGGGCGCCGACGGTGTTGGCGGCGGGGAGGAGCACGAGGCGGCGCCCCGGACCGAGCCGTCGGGCGGCTTCCTCGACCCGCCGGGCCAACTCGCGGTAGGAGACCTCGCCCTCGGCGGTGACGAGGGCGGCGCGCTCGCCGTGCAGCGCGAGGCCGTGGGCGAGCGGGAGGGTGTGGCCACCGGCGGGCGGGGCAGGGAGGAGCGTCACGGGCGCATCGTAGGTAAGGCTTTCCTAATCGAGAAGGGGGGGTGTGGTCACCGGATGCTCATTTGCGGCCGGTCCGTTATCAAAGCCTGCCTTGACCATTAGGTTAGCTTTACCTTATCAATACGGTATTCACAGGTTCTCCCGGTAGTTCTTCGTCGCTCGTCGCACGACCCGTCGCCGTGGGCGAGGGGCAGCGATCGGCACGGCAGGAAGGCATCACCTCACATGCGCCGCCCCTTGGCCCGCACGCTCGCCGCGCTCACCGCGGCAGCCCTCCTCGTCCCCGCGCTCGCGAGCTGCGGCAGCGACGAACCGGCCGGACTGGTCATCTACTCCGGCCGTAACGAGAACCTCGTGAAGCCGCTCATCGAGAAGCTGGAGAAGCACCTCGGCACCAACGTCGAGGTCCGCTACGGCGACAGCGCCGAGCTCTCCGCCCAGCTCCTGGAAGAGGGCGACAAGACCGAGGCCGGGCTCTTCCTCTCCCAGGACGCGGGAGCCCTCGGAGCGCTCTCGAAGGAGAGCCGCCTGGCCCCGCTGCCCAAGTCCACGCTGGACAAGGTCGCCCCGGCCTACCGCGGTTCGGCCGGCGACTGGACCGGTGTCAGCGGCCGCGTCCGCGTCCTCGGGTACGACCCCGCTCAGGTCCCCACGCCGCCGAACAGCGTCCACGAACTCGTGAAGCCCGAGTGGAAGGGCAAGATCGGCTTCGTGCCGACCAACGCCTCCTTCCAGGCGTTCGTCACCGGCATGCGCGTCCTGGAGGGCGACGAGGCCACCCGCACCTGGCTCAAGGGCCTCAAGGCCAACGAACCCAAGTCGTACGAGAACAACCTCAAGGTCCTCGAAGCCGTCGACAAGGGCGAGGTCTCCCTCGGCCTGCTCAACCACTACTACTGGTACGAGCAGGTGGCCGAGAAGGGCGCCGACAAGATCAAGGCCAGGATCCACTACCTGCCCAAGGGCGACCCGGGCGGCCTGGTCAACGTCGCCGGCGTCGGCATCCTCAAGGGCGCCGACGACAAGCAGGCCGCCTACGCCCAGAAGGCCGTCGACTTCCTGCTCTCCGCCGAGTCCCAGACATACTTCGCCGAAGAGACGAAGGAATACCCGCTGGCCGCCGGTGTGAAGACCGCCGAGGGCGTGCCCCCGCTGGAGACCCTCCAGCCGCCGAAGATCGACCTCGGCAAGCTCGACTCGCTGAAGGAAACCCTGGCCATGCTCCAGGAAGCCGGACTGGTCTGACGTGACCTCACCGGATTCCCCCGTCCGGACGCGGCACGACACCCGCCCGGTGAGCGCCTCCGCGCCCGCCGGGCGGAAGCGTGCCGCGGGCCGTACCGACCGGGCGGCCAGGCCTTCGTGGGTCCTGATCGTGCCCGCCTGCCTCGCCGCCGCCCTCGCCGTCCTGCCGCTCGGCTACCTCGCCGTACGAGCCCTCGAACGCGGCCCGGGCTTCGCCTGGGACGTCATCGCCGACGACCGGACCGGACACCTGCTCCTGCGGAGCCTCGGTCTGACCGCCACCGTCGTCGCGGCCTGCCTGCTCGTGGGCATCTCGTTGGCCTGGCTGACCACGCGAACCGCCCTCCCCGGCGCCCGCGCCTGGTCGGTCCTCGTCACGCTGCCCCTGGCCGTTCCCAGCTACGTCACCGCCTTCGCCTGGCTGTCCGCGGCTCCCTCGCTCGCCGGATTCACCGGCTCCGCCCTCGCGCTGACCCTCGCCAGCTTTCCCTACGTGTACCTGCCGGTCGCCGCCGCACTGCGCGGCACCGACCCCGGGCACGAGGAGGTCGCCCGCTCACTCGGGCGCGGCCCGTTGCGCACCTTCCTGAGCGTCACCCTGCCCCAGTTGCGGCCGGCCGCGGCGGGCGGAGGACTCCTTGTCGCGCTGTACGTCCTCTCCGACTTCGGCGCCGTGTCCCTCATGCGGTACGACACCTTCACCCGAGGCATCTACACGTCCTACCGCGCCAGTTTCGACCGCACCCCCGCGGCCGCCCTCAGCGCCGTGCTCGTCCTCATGACCGTCGCGCTCGTCGCCGCGGAGACCCGCACCCGCGGCCGCGCCGGGTACTCCCGTACCGGAGCGGGGACCGCCCGGCGTACCGTTCCCGCCACGCTCGGCCGACTGCGGATGCCCGCCCTCGCCTGGTGCGGCGCCGTCGTCGCGGCCGCCGTCGGCTTCCCGCTCGCCACTCTCGGGTACTGGCTCGCCGTCGGCTCCTCCGCGACCTGGGACCCGGCCACCCTCACCAGCACCGCGCTCACCACCCTCGGCGTCGCCGCCGCCGGCGCCGCGCTCACCACCCTGCTCGCCCTGCCCATCGGTGTCATCGCGGCACGCCACCGGGGCCGACTCGCCCACCTCCTCGAACAGGCCGCGTACGCGGGGCACGCCGTACCCGGCATCACCGTCGCGCTCGCCCTGGTCTTCTTCGCGGTCCGCTACGCCCGGCCGCTCTACCAGGAGACCCCGCTGCTGATCTGCGCCTACGCGGTGCTCTTCCTGCCCGTCGCGGTGGCCGCCACCCGCGCCGCCGTACTCCAGGCGCCACCCGTACTCGACGACGTCGCCCGCTCCCTCGGTCGTACACCCCTGGGCGTGCTGCGCGAGGTCACCGTGCCGCTCGCCGCACCGGGCGTCGCCGCCGGTGCCGCCCTCACTTTCGTCGTCTGCATGAAGGAACTGCCCGCCACCCTGCTGCTGCGCCCCACCGGCATGGACACCCTGGCCACCCGGCTGTGGACCGAGACCGGCACGGGGTCCTTCGCCGCCGCGGCCCCGTACGCCGCCGCCCTGATCCTGTTGGCCGCCGTCCCCAGCTACCTCCTCGGAAGGCACCGCACATGAACGACCTTCAGGTCAGCGGCCTGGTCACGTCCTACGGCCCCGACGCCACCGTGCTCGACGGCCTCGACCTCACCGTCCAGGGAGGGCACCTCGCCGCCGTCCTCGGCCCGTCCGGCTGCGGCAAGACCACTCTGCTGCGCGTGATCGCGGGCTTCCTGCGCGCCGACGCGGGCACCGTCACCGTCGCCGGTCGCACCCTCGCCGGCCCCGGTGTCCACCTCCCGCCCGAACGCCGCCGCATCGGCATCGTCCCCCAGGAAGGCGCCCTCTTCCCGCACCTGAGCGTGGCGCGCAACGTCGCCTTCGGACTGACCGGCACGGAGCGCGGCGCCCGCGCGAAGCGCGTCGCCGAGATGCTGGACCTCGTCGGCCTCGGCGGCTACGGCGACAGGATGCCGCACGAACTCTCCGGAGGGCAGCAGCAGCGCGTGGCCCTGGCCCGCGCCCTCGCCCCCGAACCCCATCTCGTCCTTCTGGACGAGCCGTTCAGCGCCCTCGACAGCGGACTGCGCGGAGCCGTGCGCGCGGATGTCCGCGCCGTACTCCGCGCGAGCGGCGCCACCGCCGTCCTTGTCACCCACGATCAGCAGGAGGCCCTCTCCACGGCCGACGTCGTCGCCGTGCTCCGCGACGGCCGCGTCGCCCAGTGCGCAGCTCCCGAAGAGCTCTATCGGCGCCCCGTCGACCCGTGGGTGGCCTCGTTCGTCGGCGACGCCGTCTTCATCACCGGCACCGTCGAGAAGAGCACTGCCGTCACCGCCCTCGGCCGCATCCCCCTTGCCGCCGCCCCGGCCGGTCTGCACGAGGGCCTCGTCCTCCTCCGACCCGAACAGCTCGACCTCACCGCCCCGGACTCGGCGGGCGCGGAGGGAACCGTGACCGGTGTCTGCTTCTACGGCCACGACGCGATGATCAGCGTGGCCGTCGACGGTCACGACCGGCAGATCGACGTCCGCACCTCCGGCGGCGCGCCGGCGCGCCCGGGCGACCGGGTCGGTGTCCGCGTGTCGGGCGAGGCCACGCTGCACGCGGACCCGGCGGCCTGAGCTGCCCGCCGACACCGCCTGGGCGGCCTCGGCGAGCGCGATGAGGCCACAGGGAGCAGGCCGCCGCCGCGGTGGCGGCCTGCTGTCGTATTCTCAGTCGGTTCCGGGCTCGTAGTTCGTCAGGACGCACCCGGCGACGTTCGACTTCTCCAGGCGGTAGCCCGCCGGGGCGGAGAAGCCCGGCTCGCAGTTCAGGTAGAGGAACTGGAGCTGGTACAGGCCGTGTCGGATGTCGGGGTTGTTGGTCTCCACGGCGATGTTCTGGCCCACGAGCAGCTTGCTCGCGGTGGCCCGGACGCGGTTGTCGTCCTTGAGGTCCTCCTGCTGTGCCGCCTTCGCCCGCTCCTGAAGGGTCGTCATGTCATCCACCATGTCGAGCCAGTTGAGGTTGTGCGCGCGCTGCGCCCCGCCCGGGTCGCCGCAGATCGCCCGGTCCTCCACCCCCCAGGCACGGTGGTCGCCGGTGACGACCGGCTGGTAGTCGATCGACTCGATCGCCAGCGCGTCCGGGGCTGTCGAGTAGTTCGTGCAGTCGACGGTGTGCGGGTGCACCAGCTCCTTCAGCTCTGCGAGGCTCCCCGCGCGGGGCAGGCCCAGGCTGCCCTCGGCCGGCTGACCCGGCTTCTCGGACGGCTTCCCGGACGCGGAGCCGCCGGCGGCCGGGTCCTGCGGGGTCTCGAAGTTCGGGCTGCCGTCGCCGTCCGCGCTCGCGACGAAGTCGCTCAGGACGCAGCCGTCGACGAGCGCCTTCTCCCGCTTGTACCCCTCGGGCACGGGGGCCGTCGGGTTGCAGGTGAGGACGCGCAGGTCCGATCGCGACAGCTTGAGCGCGGTCTTGGTCTCGGTCGGGGTGACGGCGAAGTTCTTGCCGACGAGGACGCGGCTGAACAGGCCGTACGTGGCGTCGCCGGCGGCGATCTTCGCCAGTACCCGCTGCTTGTATCCCTCCTGGAACGCCTTCATGTCGGAGGTCAGGTAGAAGATGATCTCGCCGCGCTCGACGCGGTCGCTGCACACACCTCGCGCGGTCACCGCCCACTTCCCGACGGTCGTGAGGTCGGTGAGCGGCAGCCGACTGTCGTTCGGGTCCGTACCCATCCGCTCACACGAGGCGTACCGCTGGACGTACACCTGAGCCTGCTCCAGCGAGTCGGCGTCGGCTCCGCCGTCGGCGGACGAAGTCGGGCCGGTGACCCCCGTCGTACGGTCGGAGTCGCCGTCCTCGCAGGCGGTGAGGGTGGCGAGGGCGGCGAGGGTCGCGGTCGCGGCGAGTATCCGCTTGAAGTGCATGGTTCGCTTTCGTCTGGGCGGTGTGTGATGCCTGGTCAATGGCGTGCACATGCTAGGGGGTTCCGGGTCATGCCGGGCTCGCGGCGTCTGGCACGCAGGCTCGCCGCGTTGTCATCGGTCGCCAGCACGTCGAGGGTCTGTCCCAGATGAGGCCGCGGTGATCCTGCGCAGGATCGAGCGATCGAGCTGATCGACTCGGCTGAGGCCGTCGCGGCTTCCCCAAGGCCACGTGCTGGTTCTCGAACCCGGACACCCAGCAAAAACGTGAGTGCGTACGGGATCTCGGTCGTGCCAGGATGGCGTCGGGAAGCGAGGTCTCGTGGACGAGTTGAGGCGATTCCGCCTGGCCCTTGCCGCATGGGCAGCCGGCGGAGCGGGGGCGGATGCAGCCGCCGGAGCGGCGCGGGAGTTGGCCGGCGACGTGCGGACGATCGTGCTCGTCGAGGGGAGCAGTGATCAGGTCGCGCTCGAAGCGCTCGCCACGCGCCACGGCCGCGACCTCGGCGGGGAGGGCGTCGCGGTAGTACCGCTCGGAGGCGCGACGAACATCGGGCGCTTCCTGGACGTGTGCGGTCCTCCAGGCCTGGGCCTCCCGCTGGCTGGTCTCTGCGACATCGGCGAGGAGCGGCATTTCCGGCGCCATCTGGAACGGGTCGGGCTCGGCACCGGTCTCGAGCACGCCGGCCTGGAGTCACTCGGGTTCCACGTGTGCGTCGCCGACCTGGAGGACGAGTTGATCCGCGCTCACGGGGCCGAGGGCGTGGAGCGGGTGATCGAGGCCCAGGGAGAGATGCGCCCCTACCGCACCTTCCGGGGACAGCCGGCACAGCGGGAACGGCCCGTGGAGCACCAGTTGCGGCGCTTCATGGGTACGCACAGCGGTCGCAAGGCGCTCTACGCGCAGGCGCTGGTCGCACACTTGGACCTCGAGCACGTTCCCCGGCCGCTGGCCCGCCTCCTCACACACGTCTGACTCGACTGCCGCAGACGGAACGCCCATCGCGGCGGTCAAGGTCAAGGTGAAGCCGGCCGTGTTCACGGCGGCGAGGCCCGTACGGAGGTCCCCGGCGCCCAGGCCTCGCGCCGTGGGGGGAACGGTGACCCTCATGGGGCCAGGCCGGCGTCGGGCCTCACGCCACGTCGGCGCCACAGGCCTGCCCGGGGACCGGATGGTGCCGCCCGCCGGATCGCACCGGTGCGCCCGGCCCCTCATGCGTCATGTGGCCGAGCGCTGGGTGACCCGGGCACGGCCGGCGGATACGGCGCGGGATGCGGCGGCCGTCCATTCCAAGGTGAGTTCACGGACGGTGGCCATGTCGCTGAAGGGCAGCAGCTCGTCGCCGACGATCTGGTGCGGCTCGCTGCCCTTGCCGGCGATCAGGACGGTGTCCTCGGGGCCCGCCGCGGACAGGGCGAACGAGATGGCCTCGCGGCGGTCGGCGATCCGCTCGAACGGTGTGCCGGTCAGGGCGAGGCCGGGGACGATCTGGTCCAGGATGGCCTGCGGGTCCTCGTTGCGAGGGTTGTCCGAGGTGAGGACGCACAGGTCGGAGTGGGCCCCGGCGATCCGCCCCATGTCGGCCCGCTTCGTCGTGTCCCGGTCGCCGCCGCAGCCGAAGACGGTGATCACCCGGCCTCGCGCGTAGCCGCGGATGGTGGTCAGGACCTTGTCCAGGGAGTCCGGGGAATGGGCGTAGTCCACGATCACGGAGGTACCGCCCGCGGTCTCGAAGCGCTCGAACCGGCCGGGGACGGGCGGCATCCGGTCGAGTGCGGCGACGAGGGCGCCCAGCTCGTGTCCGAGGACGTGGCAGGCGGCCAGGGTGGCAAGCGCGTTGGCCACCGAGAACCGGCCCGGGACCGGGATCGACGCCGGATACGTACGCCCTGCGTGGTGAAGAGTGAACCGTGTGCCGGAAGAGCTGACGGCGAGGTCGGTCGCCCGGTAGTCCGCCGGCACGTCGAGGGCGTACGTGGTCACCGCACCCGGCATCATCGCCACGATCCCAGCGCCCACCGGGTCGTCGGCATTGACCACCGCGCGCCGGCACAACCCCTGGAAGAGGCGGAGTTTGGCGTCCCGGTAGTTCGCCATCGTTCCGTGGTCGTCGAGGTGGTCCTGCGTCAGGTTCGTGAACACCCCGACGTCGATGAACGTACGGTCCACCCGGTGCGTCAGCAGGCCCATCGACGTAGCCTCCAGCACCACACTGCCGGTCCCGCTGTCGCGCATGCACCCCAGGAGATATTGCAGGTCCGGCGACTCCGGGGTGGTCAGCACCGATCGTGGCATCGGGATCAGTTCGTCGCCGATCCGGCTGCCGGCCGTCCCGATGACTCCCACCTTCGCGCCTTCGGAGATCCGCAGGGCGGACTCGACCATGTACGAGACCGATGTCTTGCCGTTGGTGCCGGTGATCGCGACCACGTCCATCTGCCGCCCCGGTTCGCCGAAGTAGCGGGCGGTCACGATCGCGGCCGCCCTCCGGACGTCCGGCACCCGCACGGCACACGCGCCCGGAGGCCACACCGACGGCGTTGGCGCGGTGCCGTCGACGAGTACGGCGGCCGCCCCGCGGGCGAGCGCGGGCGCCACGGAGCCGGGCCCGCCCTCCCGGTGTCCTGGTACGGCGATGAAGAGGCAACCCGGAGTCACCCGGTCCACGTCGAAGGTCGTCCCCGCGGTGATCAGCGTTCCGCTCGGGTCACCCTGGAGTACGTGGTGCTCCTGCCCGGCCAGCAAATCGCTCAGCTTCACAATGATCCCTTCGAGGTGGCCCGGCCCGGTCGTGCGGCCGTAGCCAGGCGGCAGCGCCGGCGAGTGCCGGAAGGCTGCTGTGGTGACGTGGAGCGGGGGCGGAGACCGCCCGGCGGCAGGCGGGCGCGGCGGACTCGGCCGGGGGAGAGGCCTGGCGTGCGGCACAGAGAGCGGCGCGCCGGGGGAGAGGATCGCTAGCCGTGGCCGTGCAGCGCGATACGGCGGGTGCGGGGCGCCTCGACGTCAGCGGCGGTGGCCGGGTCGACGACGGCCGGACGCACGCCGGACGCGGCCTGCCGCAGGCACTGCCTCGTCGAACTCGCGCGACCCATGGAGCGAGTGTACGGCCGTTCCGACGGCCCGCCGCCCACCTCGCCGACCGCCCTGGTCACCCGATGGCCTGAGCCGGAGATCCCAAGATGGGTTCCTATGGACGGCACAAGGTCGAAGACCACCACCCCCCGCTTCGCAGGCGCCCCCTCTTCGACGCCACGCTCTGGACGGGTCACCGGTGCGACTCGGTGAGGCGCGGCCGTATCAACTCCGCGCGTCCCCAGTTAGTGCACGGCAGAGAGGGATCGAGCAGCACCGATCGAAAGGAACAGCCCCATGGGCAGGAAGAAGCCCGGCAAACCGCGCCGGATCCGCGTACCTCGGCAGTACTCGCTTCGCGAACTGAACCCGCCGGGTACCGCCTACAGGGAGTGGTTCCAGGTCCAGCCCGGCATGGACGCCACGAAACTCAACGCCCCCAGCCTCTCGGAGGAGGCGACGGACCTGATGCGCCGGCTCGCCGTGCTGGGACCGGTCTACGGGAACTCTGTCCCCCGGGCCGCGCTCAGCCTCGACCAGCTGATCGACACCGGCCGGCTCCCGATCATCGGCCCCGACGGCACGGGCACGATGATCCCCGTTGAGGAACTGGCACCACGGCAGCACGGAGCGAGCCGGGAAGAGGTTCGCGAGTCCATTCACCAGCTGCACTCGGTGGGTGCACTGCTCGTCGAGGACAGCGAGGAGCAGGAGGTCTCCTACGTGCGCATGGTTGCCAAGCGCCCCAGTGAGCCGGGAGAGAAGTGGCACTTCGCCGGAGAGCCCGGCGTCGCCGTGGCCACCACTTGCGTACCCACCGAAATGTGGGGCGAGATCCCCAGCGACGTCGCCACCGCGGTCATGTTCCTGCGCAGCTGTCGGTCGCAGCTTCGGGAGCCGGACCCGGACGAGTACGGCCGGCACGCGAGCGTGAACGGTCCTGACCATGCCCGCGAACTGTTTGCGGCCGCCGAAGCATCTGGCTACGTCGACTTCAAGGGATGTGACGCCTGCCCGGCAGGGCACCTCTGCACCCGGGAGGACGGCAAGGACGACTAGGTGTATTGATCACGAGCGTTGATAACGGTGCCGGGTCTTGATCACGGCGAAGACCTCCGGTGTGGTGGAGGTGTCCCAGCCGGTGATACGAGAGGATGCATGTCAGACCAGCACGAGAAAGCGAGGCCGGCGGTGACCGAACCGGACGCGGTGGACCTGATCAACCTGGAAGACGCGGAGGGCAGCAGCTGCGTCGTCCGAGTGACCGGCCGCTTCCAGCCGGGGGTGCTGACCGGCCACGACATCCTGAGGGCCGATGTCCTGGCCTCGGCCGACTTCGTCGACGCCCGGCTTGAGCTTTTCCTGTTTCAAGAGGACCTCGACGCCTGGCAACGCGACCTGACCCGACTCGCACCGGGCACGGACGCGAGCATCGGTGGCGACCGCGGACTGAGCCTCTTCTTCCACATGCACGAGGACCGCTCCTTGTCCCTGACCGTTGAGGACCCTGACCGCCTCACCGCCATGCTGTGGCTCCGGCCGCGAGAGAACTGGATACAGGAGCACCACCAGCGACTTGAGCGCGTTCGAGACGCCTGGCCGAGTGAAGTCGTAGAGACGGCTCCCATGGCTTACGAGTGGAGTCCCAGCCGGAAGCGTTGAGTCGCGACGCCCGCCGACACTCGCACTTCCCAAACACCCCTGACGGGACAAAACGCTCTTTCAGTTTTCGTCGCCGAAGCTCCAGGCTTCGATGTCTCGGTAGCGGATCGGTCCCGGGCCGCGGCCGAAGTTGCTGCCGACGAGGTGCAGGCGTGCGGCCTGCCATCGGCGGCCGGCGAACGCGTCGAGTCCGGCGGCGGCCTCCACCACGTCGGCGAGATCGTTGCGGCGGGCTCGGGCCAGCGTGAGATGGGGGCGCAGCGGGCGGTCCTCGAAGGGGACCCCGCACTCCTTGACCACGGCGCGCACGTCGGAGGCGAGCAGGTGCAGGCCTTCGAGGTCCCCGTCGATCCCGCTCCACAGCACCCGCTCGTCGAAGTGCCCGCCGCCGCGCAGCGACAGTTCGACGGGACCGCGGGCCACTGCCAGCTCGGCGAGGGGCGGTCGCAGGAGCGGAACGGTCGCAACCGGTAGTTCCCCGAGGAACGCCAGGGTGATGTGCCAGTCCTCGATGCGGTTCCACCGCATGTCCGGGTACGCCTCGTAGGCCGGCCGCAGCGCCCGCGCCAGCTCCTCCTTGGCATCGTCGGGCGGTGCGAGCGCTATGAACACCCGAACGGTCGAGGCCTGGATCTGTTCGTTCACGGGAGTCTTCGTACCGCATCTCGGCTGGTCGAGTCATCTTTCTGTCCGTACCGCCAGTGTGCAGCGGGCGCCGCACTTCAGTCGACGAGCACACCTGGGTTGAGGATGCCCCGCGGGTCGAGCGCGCCCTTGGCCGCGCGCAGCGCGAGGGCGAAGGGGTCGGGGCGCTGGCGGTCGTAGCCCGTGCGGTGGTCCCGGCCGACGGCATGGTGGTGGGTGATCGTGGCCCGGTGGCGGTTCAGGACATCGCTCGCCACGGCCTTGAGGTCGTCCCAGAAGGCCACCTCGTCGCCGGGGCGGCCGGCGGCGAGGACGGTGAAGTACGGGGCCGCGCCGTCGGGATAGACGTGGGTGAGGCGGCAGTTGATGGTGGCGGGGTGGCCGGTGGCCTTGAGGGCCGCCTCGCCGACCTCCTTGCGGACCGCGTCGATCAGGCCGGGGATCCTGTCCCAGGTGGCCGCCGTCTCGAAGGTTTCCGCGACGGCGCCCATCCTGGCCAGACCGTCGCGGAGGTAGGGCATCCGCAGGAAGGCCGAGCGCCAGGCGCTCACGGCCGCGTCGGCGGGCGCGCCACCCGTGCCGCCCGCACCACCCGTGCCGCCCGCACCACCCGCACCACCCGTGCCGCCGTGGGAGCGGGCCAGGTCGACGGCTTGTGCGAGCCGACCGGTGACCGGTCCGTCCGCGGATTCGAAGCCCAGGACGAGTACGGCGGAGCCGTCGTGCGCCGCGCCGGAGAGCGCGGCCTCGCCGGCGTCGAGCAGCCGGCAGTTGGCGGGGGAGAGGTCCGACTGTGCGATGGCGCGCACCGCTGCCAGCGCGGCGTGGAGATCGGCGAAGGCGAGGGAGGCGGACGCCTTGTGCACAGGGCGTTCCTGTAGCCGCACCCATGCCTCGGTGATGACGCCCAGTGCTCCTTCGGAGCCGAGGAACAGCCGGTCGGGGGACGGGCCCGCGCCCGACGCGGGCAGCCGCCACGAGGCGCTGATGCCGGCCGGGGTGACCACGCGCAAGGACTGGACGAAGTCGTCGATGTGCGTCCGGCCGGTGGCGTAGTGGCCGCCGGCCCGGGTGGCGAGCCAGCCGCCCAGGGTGGAGAACTCGAAGCTCTGCGGAAAGTGGCGCAACGTCAGGCCATGGGGCCTGAGTTGGTCTTCCAGGCTCGGACCGAGGGTCCCGGCCTGGATGCGGGCGGCCCTGCCGACGGTGTCGACCTCGAGGACGCGGTCCATGGCGGTCAGGTCGAGGGACAGCACGGCGCGATGGGCGTCACCGCGGTACTCCACGCCGCCCGAGACCGAGGACCCTCCGCCGTACGGCACGACCGCGATCTGCCGCTCACCGGCCCAGTCCAGCAGGTCGGCCACCTCCCGGTCGTCCGTAGGGCGGGCGACGAGGTCGGGTATGCGGCCGGGGCGCCCGCGCAGAGCGCGTACGACGTCGCGGTACGCCTTGCCCATGGCGTGGGCGGCGCGCTGTTCGGGGTCGGTGTCGACCAGGTGCGCGAGACTCGCCGGGGGTTCGACGGCGGGGCTCTCGACGTGCAGGTCGCGGACGCGGGGGACGGGGAGGGGGCGGGCGAGGGTACCGGGAACCAGGGCGCCCATCGCAGCGCACTCGGCGTCGTCGGGATGCGCGTCCTCCCACCCCCATCCCCACCAGGACCGCGTGCGGGAGGTCGGCTGCGTCGGCGTGCCGGTCATGGTGCGCTCCAGAGGTCGCGGGAACCGAACGAATTTACCTTGCGGTAAATTACTTACTGATAATATCGGCTCATGGCAACCCCACGTTCGAAAGCCGGCACCAAGGGAGTTCCGCGACACCACCGCGAACGGCAGATGCTGGACGCCGCCACGGAGGAGTTCGGCACCCACGGCTACGCGGCCGCCTCCCTCGCCGCCATCGCCGAGCGCGTCGGCGTCACGAAGACACTGCTGCACCAGTACTTCGGCACCAAGGAGGACCTGTACCTCGCCTGCCTGGTGCCCGTCGGAGACCGTCTCCTCGACGCCATCCGCACCGCGATGGGGCCGGACGGGACCACCGCGCACACGCCCCTGCGGGTGCTCGAGAGCATCTTCACCGCCCTGGAGGGCCGGCGGGAGGCGTGGTTCGTGCTGTACGACACCTCCCTGCCCGCCGACGGCAAGGCCGCCCGCCGGGCCGCGGAGTACTGGTCGGCCATCGACCGGCTCGCGGCCGGCGGCACCGCCGACCTGCTGCGCGCGGCCGGGTCCACCGACCCCCTGGACGCCGACGCGCTCAGATACGTCTGGCGGGACCTGGTCGCCACCCTCGTCCGCTGGTGGGTCAAGCACCCCGACCAGTCCCCGGAGGCCATGACCCAACGCTGCGCCCGCCTGTTCGCGGCCGCCGCCGCCCTCACCCCGGACCACGAGGCGCCCTCACCCCCGGCCGGTCGGCCGCCTCAACGCGGACACCCCCACCCGTAGTCCTCGGGAATGAATCCCGGCGTCCCTCGGCTGTCGTATGTGGATCTTGCCGGGTGGCGATCGTGGCCACCCGGCTTCGTGCGTGTCGTTTTGAGGGAGTGTCAGCATGTCCGTCACACAGCCCGCCGTCGAGCGTGTGCGCGTCTCCGCGGAGCCGGACTGGTACGAGTCGGCCGGTATCTCGCTCGGCATCCGGGTCGGGAACCTGGTCTTCACCTCGGGGCAGGCCCCGATCGACGCCCACGGGGCCACGGTCGGCGCCGGGGACTTCGAGGCTCAGGCCCGTCAGGCGCTCGCGAACCTGTCGACGGTGCTGACGAACGCCGGGTCCAGCCTGGCCGACACGGTCAAGGCGACCGTGTTCGTCACCGACATCGCGCACCAGGACGTCTTCGCCGAGCTGCGCGCGGAACACTTCCCGGACAAGCCCCACCTCGCGGAGTCGTTCGTGGAAGTGTCCTCGCTCGCCGACCCCGAGTGGATGATCGAGATCGAAGCCATCGGGCTCGTCCGCTGAGGTCGGCCACCACGGACACTCGGTCGGTCAGGGGGCGTCCGCGGCGGCCGAGCCCGATTCCTCGAACGCGCGCAGGATGCGCTCCGCTGCCAGGGTCGCCGTCAACTCGCCGTCCCTGACCTGCTGTTCGAGGGACGGGGTCAGGGCGCGTACGGCGGGGTCCGCGTGCAGGCGGCCCAGCAGCTCGTCCCGGACCATCGTCCACGTCCAGCCGACCTGCTGGTCACGGCGGCGGGCGGCGAGGCGGCCGGTCGAGTCGAGCAGGACGCGGTGCTGCTCGAGGCGCTCCCACACCGTGTCGAGGCCGGACGACTCGCGGGCGCTGCAGTGGAGGACGGGAGGGGTCCACGCGCCGTCCGCGCCGTGCATCAGCCGCAGCGCGCCCGACAGTTCCCGCGCCGCGGCGCGGGCGTCGCGCTCGTGCGGCCCGTCCGCCTTGTTGACGGCGACCACGTCCGCCAGCTCCAGGACACCCTTCTTGATGCCCTGCAGCTGGTCGCCGGTCCGCGCGAGCGTGAGCAGGAGGAAGGAGTCGACCATGTCGGCCACGGCGGTCTCGGACTGGCCCACACCGACGGTCTCGACGAGGATCACGTCGTAGCCCGCGGCCTCCATCACGAGGATCGACTCACGCGTCGCCTTGGCGACGCCGCCCAGCGTTCCGGCCGTGGGGGAGGGCCGCACGAAGGCCGCCGGGTCCACGGCGAGCCGCTCCATCCGCGTCTTGTCGCCCAGGATCGAGCCACCCGTCCGGCTCGACGACGGGTCGACGGCGAGCACCGCGACCCGGTGGCCGAGGCCGGTCAGCATCGTGCCGAACGCGTCGATGAACGTCGACTTCCCGACGCCCGGAACACCGCTGATCCCGATCCGCCGCGCCTTCCCGCTGTGCGGCAGCAGCTCGGTGAGCAACTGCTGTGCCAGCAAGCGGTGTTGGGGCCGGGTGGACTCGACGAGCGTGATGGCGCGCGCGATGATCGCGCGCTTCCCGTCGAGTACACCCTTCACATAGACGTCGAGGTCGATCACAGCTCGTGCCCGAGGCCGTCCGACAGTCGCCGCACCAGGTCGTACGCCGCGTCCGGGATCACCGTCCCGGGCGGGAACACGGCCGCGGCGCCCATCTCCAGGAGGGTCGGCACGTCCTGCGGCGGGATGACACCGCCGACCACGATCATGATGTCCTCGCGGCCCTCCGCCGCCAGTTCCTCCCGCAGCGCCGGTACGAGAGTGAGGTGACCGGCGGCCAGCGACGACACCCCGACGATGTGCACGTCCGCCTCGACGGCCTGGCGCGCGACCTCGGCCGGGGTCTGGAACAGCGGGCCGACGTCCACGTCGAAGCCCAGGTCGGCGAAGGCGGTGGCGATCACCTTCTGGCCGCGGTCGTGGCCGTCCTGGCCCATCTTGGCGACCAGGATGCGCGGACGCCGTCCCTCGGCCTCGGCGAAGGCGTCCACGACGGTACGGGTGCGTTCGACGGACGGGGACTCGCCGGCTTCGTTGCGGTACACACCGGAGATCGTACGGATCTGGCTCGCGTGCCGTCCGTACACCTTCTCCAGTGCGTCGGAGATCTCGCCGACCGTCGCCTTCGCGCGGGCCGCGTTCACCGCCAGCTCCAGCAGGTTGCCCTCGCCCCCGGCGGCCCGGGTGAGCGCGTCCAGCGAGTCCTGGCACGCCCGCTCGTCCCGCTCCGCGCGCAACCGCCGCAGCTTCTCGATCTGCTGGGTGCGCACGGAGGAGTTGTCGACCTTGAGGACGTCGATCTGCTCGTCCGTCTCGACGCGGTACTTGTTGACGCCGATGACGGGCTGGCGTCCGGAGTCGATGCGGGCCTGGGTGCGGGCCGCGGCCTCCTCGATGCGCAGCTTGGGGATGCCCGCGTCAATGGCCTTGGCCATGCCGCCTGCCGCCTCGACCTCCTGGATGTGCTGCCAGGCACGGCGCGCCAGGTCGTACGTCAGCTTCTCCACGTAGGCGCTGCCGCCCCACGGGTCGATGGCCCGGGTCGTGCCCGACTCCTGCTGGATGAGGAGCTGGGTGTTGCGGGCGATCCGCGCCGAGAAATCGGTGGGCAGGGCGAGCGCCTCGTCGAGGGCGTTGGTGTGCAGCGACTGGGTGTGGCCCTGCGTGGCCGCCATCGCCTCCACACACGTACGCGTCACGTTGTTGAAGACGTCCTGTGCGGTCAGCGACCAGCCCGAGGTCTGCGAATGGGTGCGCAGGGAGAGGGACTTGGCGTTCTTCGGATCGAACTGCTTCACCAACTTGGCCCAGAGCAGCCGGGCCGCCCGCATCTTGGCGATCTCCATGAAGAAGTTCATGCCGATGGCCCAGAAGAAGGACAACCGGGGCGCGAACGCGTCGACGTCGAGGCCCGCCTCCCGCCCGGCCCGGATGTACTCCACACCGTCGGCGAGCGTGTACGCCAGCTCCAGGTCGGCCGTCGCACCCGCCTCCTGGATGTGGTAGCCCGAGATGGAGATCGAGTTGTAGCGCGGCATCCGCTGCGAGGTGAAGGCGAAGATGTCGGAGATGATCCGCATCGACGGCTTCGGCGGATAGATGTAGGTGTTGCGGACCATGAACTCCTTGAGGATGTCGTTCTGGATGGTCCCGGCGAGCTTCTCCGGCGGTACGCCCTGCTCCTCCGCCGCCACGATGTACAGCGCGAGCACCGGAAGCACGGCGCCGTTCATCGTCATCGACACGGTCATCTTGTCCAGCGGGATGCCGTCGAAGAGCTGCCGCATGTCGTAGATCGAGTCGATCGCGACGCCCGCCATGCCGACGTCACCGGTCACCCGCGGGTGGTCGCTGTCGTAGCCCCGGTGCGTCGGCAGGTCGAAGGCGACGGACAGGCCCTTCTGACCGGCTGCCAGGTTGCGCCGGTAGAAGGCGTTGGACTCCTCGGCGGTGGAGAAGCCCGCGTACTGGCGGATCGTCCAGGGCTGGTTGACGTACATCGTCGGGTACGGGCCGCGCAGATACGGAGCGACGCCCGGGTACGTGTCCAGGAAGTCCAGGCCCTCCAGGTCCTGCCCGGTGTAGAGCGGCTTGACCGCGATGCCCTCCGGGGTCTCCCAGAGCAGGTCGTCACCGCCCGCGGCCTTCTTGACGGCCGTCCGCCATTCGTCGGCGGTGCCGTCGGCGGCCGGGGTACCCAGCTCGATCCCGGTGAAATCGGGGACGGACATCAGGACACTCCCATCCGGTCAAGGGTGGCGGTGAGCACGGCGACCGCGTCACAGCCGGCGAAGACATAGGCGTCGACACCCGCGTACTGTCCGGGCCGCCCCGCGAGGAACACGTGGCCGGCGCCCGTCGACCTGAGCTCCTCGGCCCGGGCCTCGGCCTGCTCCTCGTAGAGCGCGTCGCTGGAGCAGAGGCATGCCTCGCTCGCCCCGCTCTCCTCGAAGGTGCCCTCCGTGACGGCCTCGATCCCGCCCGCCTGGAACAGGTTGGCGGCAAACGTGGCTCGCGCCGTGTGCGCGGCGGCGGGGCCGAGGGTGGCCAGGAAGATCCGCGGCCGGGTGCCGGTCGCGGCGAGGTGGGCGTCGGAGCGGGCCCGCAGGGCCTCGTACGCGTCGTCGCGACGCACGCGCGGGAGGCCGCCGGCCGGCGGCTCGGGCGCGGGCTCGCGGACGACGGGCTTCTCGGTGAGGTTCGGGAACTCGCTGACACCGGTGACGGGTTCGCGCCGCTTGGCGAGCTTCGAGCTGCGCGCCTCCCAGTTGTTCGCGAGGTCCTGGCCGAGGTGGCCCGAGCGCAGGGCCTCCGCCTGACCGCCGATCCGCTCGATCCACTGGAAGAACTCCCAGCCCGCCTGGGCCAGTTCGTCCGTGAGTCGCTCCACGTACCAGGATCCGCCGGCCGGGTCGATCACCCGGGACAGATGCGACTCCTCGATGAGGATCGTCGAGGTGTTGCGCGCGATGCGCCGGGCGAACGCGTCCGGCAGGCCGAGCGCGTGGTCGAACGGCAGCACGGTGACGGAATCGGCTCCGCCCACACCGGCGGCCAGGGTGGCGACGGTCGTGCGCAGCATGTTCACCCACGGGTCGCGACGGGTCATCATCACCGGCGAGGTCACGACGTGCTGGACCTGGGCGCCCGCACCGCTCGCCCCGCACACCTCGGCGACCCGGGCCCACAGCCTGCGCGCAGCCCGCAGTTTGGCGATCGTGAGGAACTGATCGGCGGTGGCCGCGTAGCGGAACTCGAGCTGTCCGCAGGCCTGCTCGATGCTCAGGCCCGCGTCGGTGAGCTGCCGCAGGTACGCGACTCCGGTCGCCAGCGAGCAGCCCAGCTCCTGCGCCGCCGAACCGCCGGCCTCGTGGAAGGGAAGCGCGTCGACGGTCAGCGCCCGCAGGCCCGGGTACTCCTCGGCGCAGCGCCGCGCGAGGCCGGCCACGGGCGAGAAGTCGAACGACCGATCCGTGCGGGCTTCGAAGCCGAGCGGATCGGCTCCCAGGTTGCCGCGCGCCGCCTCCTTGGTGACCCCACGCTCCTCGTACAGCCGCAGCAACTCCCGCGCGGCGTCGTCGACCTCGCTCCCCGCGTCGAGGACGACGGGGGCGAGGTCGAGGTAGACGCCGTCGAGGACCCTGCCGAGCGACGACACCGGGATGTCCTGGTCGCCGACGGCCAGCCACAGTGAGGTGACGCCGTTCTCCAGGTCCGCGAGCACTGCGTCGCCGTCGACGGTCGTGTGCCGCTGCCGCACGTCCCAGCCGCCGAGGACGTTCCCTTCGGCACGGCCGGCCCGCACGAAGGGGGCGAAGCCGGGGAAGCCGGGATCGGGTGCGGTGTCGCCGGCCGCGTACAGAGGACGGACGCGGAGTCCGTCCTCCAACGTCGTGGACAGGGCGTCCTCGGCGGCCGTGCCCTCGACGTCCTTGCCCGACTTGCTCAGCACGCCTGCCACCAGGCGTTGCCACTGCTCACGGGTCGCGTCGGGAAATTCGGCGGCGAGGCTGAGCCCGTCGTCGGGAAGGACTGTCATGCTCGGATGCTAGGTCAGGCGAACAAAGGAGCAGCAGTGCGCACGGCTGTGACCTTGCCCTCTCCTGGTTGACCTTGCAGCACCACAGGTATCCGTTCTACGGGACGATCTGGAGGTACCGGGACGTCCGACTCCATCCGCCTGGCCGCGAACGCGGCTCGCGCGTCGGGCCGGGGCACCCGACGGGTGCCCCGGCCCTGGGGAGGCTCCCCGTCAGGACGCGTCCAGCTCGCCGCGGACCGTGCGGGCCGCCGCCACCAGGTTCTCCAGGGAGGCCCGGGTCTCGGGCCAGCCGCGGGTCTTCAGGCCGCAGTCGGGGTTGACCCAGAGCCGTTCGGCGGGGATGGCCTCGAGACCGGTACGGAGCAGCTCGGCCGCCTCCTCGGCGCTCGGGACGCGCGGGGAGTGGATGTCGTACACACCGGGTCCCGCCTCGCGCGGATAGCCGTGCGAGGCCAGCTCCCGGGCGACCTGCATGTGGGAGCGGGTGGCCTCCAGGCTGATCACGTCGGCGTCGAGGTCGTCGATGGCCTGGACGATGTCACCGAACTCCGCGTAGCACATGTGCGTGTGGATCTGCGTGTCCGGCCGTACACCGCTGGTGCTGAGCCGGAACGCCTCCGTCGCCCACGCCAGGTATGCGGCGTGGTCGGCGGCGCGCAGCGGCAGGGTCTCCCGCAGCGCGGGCTCGTCCACCTGGATCACCGAAGTGCCCGCCGCCTCCAGGTCGTTCACCTCGTCGCGCAACGCGAGCGCGACCTGCCGGGCGGTCTCCCGGAGCGGCTGGTCGTCGCGGACGAAGGACCAGGCGAGCATGGTGACCGGGCCCGTGAGCATGCCCTTGACCGGGCGGGAGGTCAGGGACTGCGCGTACGTCGTCCAGCGGACCGTCATCGGTGCGGGGCGGGAGATGTCGCCGGCCAGGATCGGCGGACGGACATAGCGGGTGCCGTACGACTGGACCCAGCCGTGCTGCGTGGCGAGGTAGCCGGTCAGCTGCTCCGCGAAGTACTGGACCATGTCGTTGCGCTCGGGCTCGCCGTGCACGAGGACGTCAAGGCCGCACTTCTCCTGGAAGGAGATCACCTCCTGGATCTCGGCCTTGATGCGCTCCTCGTAGCCGGCCGTGTCGAGCCACCCCGCCCGCAGGTCGGCGCGGGCGGCGCGCAGTTCGCCGGTCTGCGGGAAGGAGCCGATGGTGGTGGTCGGCAGCAGCGGCAGAGCGAGGTGGGTGCGCTGGACGGTGGCCCGCTCGGCGTACGGCTGGGAGCGGCGCGTGTCCGCGTCGGTGACCGCGCCCGTACGGCTGCGCACGGCGGGGTCGCGGGTGAGGGGGGAGTCCGCGCGGGAGGCGAGGTCGGCCCGGTTGGCGGCGAGTTCGGCGGTGATCGCGCCGGTACCGTGGGCCAGGCCCTTGGCGAGGGTGACGATCTCGGCGGTCTTCTGGCGGGCGAAGGCGAGCCAGCGCAGGATCTGCGGTGCGATGTCCCGCTCGGCGGACGCGTCGAGGGGGACGTGCAGCAGGGAGCAGGAGGCCGACACGTCGACCCGGTCGGCGAGGCCGAGCAGGGTCCCGAGGGTGGCGAGGGACTTCGTCAGGTCGTCGACCCAGATGTTGCGGCCGTTGACCACCCCGGCGACCAGACGTTTGCCGGGCAGACCGCCGACGGCGGCGAGGGCGTCCAGATTGGCCGCGGCGGACTCCGTGAAGTCGATCGCGAGTCCCTCGACCGGAGCCTTGGCCAGGACGGGCAGGGCCTTGCCCAGGCGGCCGAAGTAGGAAGCGATCAGCAGCTTCGGCCGGTCCGTGAGGGTGCCGAGTTCACGGTACGCGCGCGTGGCGGCGTTCAGCTCGGCCGGGGTGTGGTCCTGCACCAGGGAGGGCTCGTCGAGCTGTACCCACCGGGCGCCGGCGGCACGCAGGTCGGCGAGGACCTCGGCGTACACCGGAAGCAGCCGGTCGAGCAGCGTCAGCGGGTCGAAGTCCGTGGCCACGCCGGGCGCGGGCTTGGCCAGGAGCAGGTAGGTGACCGGGCCGACCAGGACGGGACGGGCCGTCAGCCCCAGGGCGAGGGCTTCCTTCAGCTCGGCGACCTGCTTGGTGGAGTCCGCCCGGAACACGGTGTCAGGGCCCAGTTCGGGCACCAGGTAGTGGTAGTTGGTGTCGAACCACTTGGTCATCTCGAGCGGGGCGACGTCCTGCGTGCCGCGCGCCATCGCGAAGTACACGTCCATGGGGCATCCCCTGCTCGAGCGAAGTCGAGAGCTCGGGGAAGGATCGGCGGCGACGGCCTCCCGGTGGCGTTCGGGGACCGCGCCGACCATCACGGTCGTGTCCAGTACGTGGTCGTAGTAGGAGAAGTCACCGGTCGGGACTTCGTCGATGCCGGCCCCGGCGAGCTGCTGCCAGGCGGCCCGGCGCAGTTCGGCGGCGGTGGCCCGGAGGGCGTCGGCGGTGACGCGGCCCTTCCAGAAACCCTCGATCGCCTTCTTCAGCTCCCGGTTCTGTCCCTGCCGGGGGTAGCCGTACACGGTGGCCCGTGCTGCCGCTGCTGCGGGTTTGGTGGTCACGGAGATCTCCTTCGCGAGATGAATCCCTGAGATCCCGGAGACGGGACGAGAGCGCGAAGGGGACGTACCGGACGATCGACCTCGCGCGCCATGGGCGCCGGTCCCCGCCTGGTATGTACGCCGACCCGCCCACGAGGTCACCGGAATGTCCGCGCACGAGTCGTTCGCACGCGGGCAACGGGCAGGTCTTCGGACTCGCGGGCACGTCCACCCAAGGGTGGACACCTAGTGGCCGTCGCTTCCCAGACCCGTACCGGATCCAGTGCGTATGACGGCGGTCGTTCCCGCTCACCGCTGCGGGGCAGTCCCGGATTCCCACCGGGTTCCCTCTTACGACGCATCCCGCCTGGCGGACGGGGCGAACCAGCTGCACCGGCCAGCGTAGGGGGCCACTCGGCGCTGGGGCGGGTGATGTTCACGATTCGGATGGTGAGGTGAGACACGCCCCGGACTCGGAGCGGCTCCGCGCTGGAATGCTCTCGGCGCGCGGTCCCGCCGCTCGGTCGAGCGCTCGCCGTGGACGAGAGCAGCAGCACCTTCGTGCCGTACCGGTGGGGGACGCTACGTGAGTGCTCACACCTTCGCGGAGTGTTCGCGTACCGCGATCTCGGCCAGCTTCGTCAGCATCATGCCGTTGCGGACGGCGACGATGTAGTCCACGGGGAGACCGTGCATCCGGGTGCCGGGGCCCCGGAGAGGATGCCAGTCAAGGGTGAAGAGGGTGTTCTCGCCCCAGGGCATCAGCTTCATGGCGATGCGTGCCGCCCCGAAGGGATCCGCCTTCGCTTCCAGCTCCAGGCGCCGCTCCGGTTCGCAGACGCGGACGACGCAGGTGTCGTCGAGGGTCAAGGGGCCGGCACCGACGCGTACCTTCAGTCGTGCGCCCACCTCCGGCCAGTGCGGGTCCGCGGCGAGGACCTGCTGGGTGCCCGTCACCCACTCCCCGTAGCGTTTGCCTTCGGACAGCAGGCGCCAGACCTCGGACGGCGAGCTCAGGATCAGACGGCGGTTCCGGGCCACGCCGATCACGCTCCTTCGGGAGGATGGGCTTGGCCTCCAGCCTTGTACCGTCCGTCCGCCCGCGCAGTCCGACAGGTCCGAACGGAGTGCTCCGGGCATGGGCGGCGAATCCCCTACGGCCACCGGCCCGGGGCCGAATGCATGAATCGTTTTAGGGACCTGGGGGGTGTTGCGACCTGTGGATCGAGTCACGACCGCACACAGCCCAGGGTGTTGCTCCCAACCGGCGTTGATACGATCCAATCGGTAGCGAGTGAAGCGAGTGCAGCGGACGGTCGGGGCCGACGATCGGGACGGAGAGCGCGCCAGGTGAGTCGCACGACACGCACGGGGCGGGGAGCCGGCATCAAGGACGTGGCCCGGGAGGCGGGGGTCTCGGTCGGCACGGTCTCCAATGTGATCAACCGGCCCGATCTCGTCTCCGAGCGCACGCGCCGCCATGTGCGGGACGTCATCGCGCGGCTCGGATACATCCGAAGCGAGTCCGCTCGCCAGCTGCGGGCCGGCCGGAGCCGGATCCTCGCCCTCCTCGTCCTCGACATGGGCAACCCCTTCTTCGTCGACCTGGCCAAGGGCGCCGAGCGGACCGCCCGCGCGGCCGGACTGAGTGTGATGGTCTGCAACAGCGACCAGAGCCCCGCCGCCGAGGCCGAGTACCTCTCCCTCTTCGCCGAGCAGCGGGTGCACGGCGTCCTGGTGACCCCCGCCGACCCCAGTGGGAGCAACCTTCGGGAGTTCCGGCGGCACGGCATCCCCTTCGTGCTCGTGGACCGGGTGGCCGGCGGCGAGGCGGAGTGCTCGGTCTCCGTGGACGACGTCGCGGGCGGCGCGATGGCCGTCCGCCATCTGCTCTCCCTCGGTCACCGCTCGATCGCCTACGTCAGCGGACCGCCCCACCTGCTCCAGGTCCAGGACCGCCGCACCGGCGCGCATCACGCCCTGGCGGAAGCCGGACTGCCCCCGGACGCGCTCCACGAGATCGGCGGCGAGCGACTGGACGTGAACGCCGGCCGGGACGCAGGGGCGCGGCTGCTGGGGGCGGCGGAGCGGCCGACCGCCGTCTTCTGCGCCAACGACCTCCTCGCGCTCGGTGTGCTCCAGTCGATGTACGCGGCCGGCGTCCGGGTGCCGGAGGACATCGCGATCGTCGGGTACGACGACATCGAGTTCGCCGCCGCGGCGGCCGTACCCCTGACCTCGGTTCGGCAGCCCGCCGCCGTGCTCGGCGCGATGGCCACCGACCTGCTGCTCGAGGAGGGCGGAGACGCTGCCGCCGTCGCCGCGCACCGGCACCAACAAGTCGTGCTCCAGCCCGAGTTGGTCGTCCGCGGGTCCACCCTGCTCAGGCGCTGAGCGCGAACCGGCCGCCGGAGAACGGCGCGTCCGACCTCCTGATCCCCAAGAGCGGGCGCCCTCATGGTCGTTCTCCGTGCCGAACGGGGTTCGGGATTCTGCCGAATGTCGGCCCGACGCATTGACGCGCATGATGTTCGACTTTACGGTCCCGTTCGAAGTGACGAGCGTCATTCGATATCTCGAACAAAAGGTCTGCCTCGCCTCCGGAAGGGAACCGCATGTCCCACCCGACCGCCCGCTTCACCCTCGATCCGGACTTCACCGTCGGGGCCGTCGACGCCCGGCTGTTCGGCTCCTTCGTCGAGCACCTCGGCCGCTGCGTCCACACCGGCATCCACGAACCCGGCCACCCCGCCGCCGACGAGGACGGACTGCGCACCGACGTGCTGGAGCTCGTACGCGAGCTCGGCGTCACCGCCGTCCGCTACCCCGGCGGGAACTTCGTCTCGGGCTACAGGTGGGAGGACGGCGTCGGCCCGGTCGAGGAGCGGCCCCGCCGTCTCGACCTCGCCTGGCGGTCCACCGAGACCAACCGCTTCGGGCTCGCCGAGTTCATCGCCTTCCTCCGGAAGATCGGCCCGCGGGCCGAGCCGATGATGGCGATCAACCTCGGCACCCGGGGGGTCGCCGAAGCAGTCGACCTCCTGGAGTACGCCAACCACCCGTCCGGCACGGAGCTCTCCGACCGCCGGATCGCACACGGCGACAAGGACCCCTTCGGGATCCGGCTGTGGTGTCTCGGCAACGAGATGGACGGCCCGTGGCAGACCGGTCACAAGACCGCCGAGGAGTACGGACGGCTCGCCTCCGCGACCGCACGTGCCATGCGTCAGTACGACCCCGGACTCGAACTCGTCGCCTGCGGCAGCTCGAGCCGGGCGATGGACACCTTCGCCGCCTGGGAGGCGACCGTCCTGGCGGAGACGTACGAGGACGTCGACCACATCTCGCTGCACGCCTACTACGAGGAGGTGGACGGCGACCGCGACTCCTTCCTCGCCTCCGCCGTCGACATGGAGGCCTCCATCGATGCGGTCGTCGCCACCTGCGACCACATCGGCGCCCGACTGAAATCCGAGAAGAAGATCACGCTCTCCTTCGACGAGTGGAACGTCTGGTACCAGCGCCGGCCCAACCCGCACCCCGTCGAGGACTGGCAGGAGGCGCCCCGCATCCTGGAGGACGTCTATACCGTCACCGACGCCGTCGTCCTCGGCTCGCTCCTCATCGCCCTGCTGCGCCACGCCGACCGGGTGGCCGTCGCCTGCCTCGCCCAGCTCGTCAACGTGATCGCCCCGATCATGACCGAACCCGGCGGGGCGGCCTGGCGGCAGACCACCTTCTTCCCGTTCGCCCTGACCTCCCGGTACGGGCGCGGCGAGGTCCTCGACGTACGCGTGGATGCGCCGACGTACGAGACGGCGAGGTTCGGCGAGGTGCCGCTGCTGCACGCCACCGCCGTACGGGACGAGAACGGCGGCGTGACCGTCTTCGCCGTCAACCGCGGCCAGACGGAGCCTCTTCCGCTCGACGTGACCGTGCGCGGGCTGGACCTGACCCGGATCGTCGAGCACAGCGCGCTCGCCGATGCGGATCCCGAGGCTCGCAACACCGTCGACGACCCCGAGCGGGTCGCCCCTCACCCGGTACACGGCACGGCGCTCGTGGACGGCACCCTGCACGCCGTACTCGCACCACTGTCCTGGAACGTCATCAGGCTGGCTTGACGCCAGGCTTGAATCCTTTCATCACGCATCCCTGTCCCAACCGTTGACGTGACGCGCGGGTGTCCATACGTTGTCCCAGCAAGCGCTTTCCTAAAACGTTTCAATGTGCGGGAGGACGAACGGTGCGTACCACCAACACGGTTGACCGACGGGGGCTGCTCAAGCTCGCGGGCGGCTCATTGGCCGCTGTCGGCCTCACCGCGGCAGGGTGTGGCAGCGGAAGCGGTTCCGGGGACGGGACGGTCACCATCCGGTATGCCTGGTGGGGCTCGGACGACCGCGCCAAGCGGATCAACCAGTCGATCGCGCTCTTCGAGAAGAAGTACCCGAAGATCAAGGTCAAGACCGACTTCCAGCCCTACCTCGACTTCTGGAAGAAGTTCAACACCCAGGCCTCGGGCGGCAACCCGCCGGACGTCTTCCAGAACGCGGTCGGCTTCCTGCGGAAGTACGAGGCGAAGAACGTGCTGCTCGACCTCCGCGAGCAGGTCGAGGCCGGCAACCTCCGCCTGGACGGTTTCCGCGCCGGTCTGGAGAAGTTCGGGGAGGTCGACGGCAAGCTGCTCGGCGTCCCGGTCGGCAGCAACTCGATGGCCCTCGTCATCGACCAGCCCGTCTTCACCAAGGCGGGTGTCTCCCCGAAGGCCGGCTGGACCTGGGAGGAGTTCCACGCCGCCCTCGCCAAGATCCGCGACACCCAGGGCCGGGCCGGCGACAGCGGTATGTACGGCGTGATGTACCTCTACGACCTCTATCTGCGGCAGCAGGGCAAGGCGTTCTTCACCACGGACGGTCTCGGCTTCACCGAGGCCGACCTCACCGACTGGTGGACCAAGGGGTACGCCGGGGTGAAGGCGGGCCTCCACTCCGACCCGAAGAAGGTCGCGCAGGTCAAGCCGAAGTCGGCCGTAGCCGCCGAACTCGCCGCCGCCGAGTTCACCTGGGACAACTTCACCGTCCGCTACACCTCGGAGGGCAGGAGCCAGTACGGGCTTGCGCCCATCCCGACGACCGACGGCAAGAGGACGGGACAGTACCTCGGTTCGCTGATGCTCAGTGGCTCGAGGCGCACCAAGCACCCCAAGGAAGTCGCCCAGTTCATCGACTTCATGGTCCACGACCCCGAAGTCGCGAAGATCATGGGCTTCGACCGGGGCGTGCCGGCCACCACCGCGCAGTACGAGGCGTTCAAGCCCAGCGACCCGGTCGCCCAGCAGATCGCCGCGTACGAGAAGCAGTTGGTCGACACTCGCGTCCTGGAGACGATCACCCCGCACCCCGCCGGTGCCGACCTCTGCGAGGCCGCCTTCCTGCGTCTCGCGGAGGACATGGCGCTGGGCAAGCGCTCGGTCGGGGACGCGGTGAATCAGTACTTCACCGAGGCCAAGACGGCGCTCGGCTCCTGATGGGACCCACCGTGACACACGTACGACAGTCGTCACCGGCCGTCGAGTCCGAAGCGCCGGGCTCCACGGCCGGGGCCGGTCCCTCGGGCGGCGGCGGCGATGCCCGGCGGTCCGGCCCCGCCCGCCGCCGGGCCCGGCGCGAGAACCTCGCCGGATACGCCTTCATGTCGCCGTGGATCGCCGGCTTCGTCCTGCTGACCGCGGGACCGATGGTCGCCTCGCTCTACTTCGCCTTCACCGACTACAACCTCTTCGACGCCCCGAAGTGGATCGGTCTGCGGAACTTCACCGACATGTTCGCCGACCCGCGCTGGCGGACCTCGGTGGAGGTGACCAGCTGGTACGTCGTCATCGGCACGCCGCTCAAGCTGGCCGCCGCGCTCGGTGTGGCCCTGCTGCTCAACCAGAAGCGACGGGGCCAGGGCTTCTACCGGGCGGCGTTCTATGCGCCCTCGCTCATCGGCGCGAGCGTCTCCGTCGCCATCGTCTGGCGCGCGCTCTTCTCCGACGACGCCGTCGTCGACCGGACGCAGCAGCTGTTCGGCATGGAAGCCGGCGGCTGGATCGGCGACCCCGACCGGATCATCTACAGCCTGGTCGCGCTCACCGTCTGGCAGTTCGGCGCCCCGATGGTGATCTTCCTGGCGGGTCTGAAGCAGGTCCCGCGCGAGCTGTACGAGGCGGCGGAGGTGGACGGCGCGGGCCCCTGGCGGCGCTTCTGGCACATCACGCTGCCGATGATCTCGCCGGTGCTCTTCTTCAACGTGCTCCTGGAGACCATCCACTCGTTCCAGATCTTCGGCTCCGCCTACATCCTGGGCGGCCAGGGCAGCGCCTGTGGACCGGCCGACGCCACGCTCGTCTACACCTGCTACCTCTACATCCAGGGCTTCGAGAACAGCCGGATGGGCTTCGCCTCGGCGATGGCATGGATGCTGCTGCTCGCCGTCGGTCTGGTGACCGCGGTGCTGTTCTGGTCCCAGCGGCGCTGGGTGCACTACGAGGAGACGTCGCGATGACCCCGACCCGTACGAAGCCGGAGACGGAGACGGTGGCGACGACAGCGACCAGGGCGGCGACGACGGCCGGGCGCGGGTGGCCGCTCGGCTCGGCCGCCTGGCATCTGTCCTCGCTCGCCGTCCTCGCGATCGTCCTCTACCCGGTGGTGTGGGTGATCGGTGGCTCCTTCAAGCCGAACGACGAGATCGTCGGCAGCCTGGAGCTCTTTCCCACCGACCCGATCGTGGACAACTACCGCAGGCTGGCCGACGGCATCGCGGACATCCCCATCACGACCTTCTTCTCCAACTCCCTCTTCCTCGCGGTCGGTTCGGTCGTCGGGGTGCTGCTCTCCTGCTCGCTGGCGGCCTACGCCTTCGCCAGGATCGGCTTCGCGGGGCGCGGGGTGCTCTTCGCCGTGATGATCGGCACGCTGCTGCTGCCCTACCACGTGCTGCTCATCCCGCAGTACGTCCTCTTCCAGAAGCTGGAACTCGTCAACACGTTCACGCCGTTGCTGCTCGGGAAGTACCTGGCGACGGACGCCTTCTTCGTCTTCCTGATGGTGCAGTTCATGCGCGCGCTGCCGAAGGAGCTGGACGAGGCGGCGCGGTTGGACGGCTGCGGCCATGCGCGGATCTACTGGTCGATCGTGCTGCCGCTGTGCCGGCCCGCGCTCATCACCAGTGCGATCTTCACGTTCATCAACGCGTGGAACGACTTCATGGGGCCGTTGATCTATCTCAACGAACCCGAGAAGTACACGGTCTCGCTCGGCCTGAAGATGTTCGTCGACCAGGACGGCGTCGCCAACTACGGCGGAATGATCGCGATGTCGCTGGTCGCGCTGGTGCCGGTGCTCGCCTTCTTCCTGGCCTTCCAGCGCTATCTCATCGACGGCATGGCCACCTCGGGACTCAAGGGCTGAGGGGGGAAGGGGAGCCGTGAAGCCGCACGTACTGGAGCGCTTCGGGGTGTTCGCGGAGTGTCTGCTCGTGGGGGTGTGGATCGCCGTCGCGTCCGTCCCCGTGGTCACGCTGCCCGCCGCGCTGGCCGCCGGTGCGGCGCATCTGCGCCGCTGGACCGGTGAGGAGGAGGGCGGCTGGCGGGAGTTCGTGGCCGACTTCCGGCGCGCCGTGCGAAGGGGCTGGGCGGTGGGTGTCGGCGGCCTGGCGGCGCTCGCACTGCTCCGGGCGGACATCGCGATCGTACGGGCGGGGCTCCCGGGCGGCCCCTTCGTTGGCGCGGTCGGGGTCCTGGCGATGCTCGCGCTGGTCGTGACCTGTCTGCGGGCCTGTACGGCCTGGCGCCCGGGTAGTTCCTGGCGCGCTTTGCTCTCCGCCGCGGGCCGCCGCACCGTGCGCGACCCCGCCGGCTCCCTGCTGATCGTCTGCGGCTTCGCCGTGATCGCCGCCTCGGCCTGGTTCGCGGCCCCCTTGGCGGCCCCGGCGCTCGGCATGGTGGTGGCCGCCACCCTCGCCGTCGAACGGCGCATGGCCATGGCGTGAGAGGCGGGGCCACCGCTCGGGGTGCACGACCCCACCGGCCCCACCCGCCCTCTGGCTTCCGATCCCTCGGGCCGGCCGGCCCCTGTGGCCGGCCCCGGCCACGGAGTTCGCCTCGACCTGCCCACTCGCCGACCTGCCCACGCATCGACTCATCGACTCGCCGACTCGCCGACGAACGGCGACTGTCCTGTCCATGGAAGGAACCTCATGTCTCCGATCCCTCGCAGGTCCCTGCTCAAGGCCGCAGCCGTCGCCGGTGCCGCCGCCCAGTTCAGCTGGGCGCTCGGCCGGGGGGGCGCCCCGGCCGCGGGGGGCGCCGCGGCGGGGGGGGGCGGGCGGGCCCCCCCCCCCTCTCGTACAGCTCACTCCTCGGCGTCGCCCCCGGAGCTCTCGTCCCCGGATCCTTCGGATCCCTCGCGGGGTGTCTCCGGCTCGGAGCCCTCCGGAGCGGAATCCGGCGCTGCTTCCGGACCCGGCTGCTCCGGCTTCGGCGGCCGCGTCCGGCCGCTGCCGGTGTCCCGCAGATACGAGGCGTCGCCGCCGTCCGTCGCGAGCCCGGGGCCCTGGCCGGGGCCCGGTCCGCCGTCCCGCCGCCGCAGATACCGCTCGAACTCCCGGGCGATCGCCTCGCCCGAGGCCTCCGGCAGCTCCGCGGTGTCCCGGGCCTCCTCCAGCGTCTGGACGTACTCCGCCACTTCGCTGTCCTCGGAGGCCAGTTGGTCCACGCCCAGCTGCCAGGCCCGCGCGTCCTCGGGCAGTTCGCCCAGCGGGATCCGCAGGCCGATCAGGTCCTCGAGACGGTTCAGGAGCGCCAGCGTCGCCTTGGGGTTGGGCGGCTGCGACACGTAGTGCGGCACCGCGGCCCACAGGCTCACCGCGGGCACGCCCGCGTGCGTGCACGCCTCCTGGAGGATGCCGACGATGCCCGTGGGGCCTTCGTAGCGGGTCTCCTCCAGGTCCATCGTCCGTGCCAGGTCCGGGTCGGAGGTGACCCCGCTGACCGGCACGGGCCGCGTGTGCGGGGTGTCGCCGAGCAGCGCGCCCAGGATCACCACCATCTCCACGCCCAGCTCATGGGCGAAGCCCAGGATCTCGTTGCAGAACGAGCGCCAGCGCATCGACGGCTCGATCCCGCGGACCAGGACCAGGTCGCGCGGCTTTTCGCCGCCGACCCGGACCACGGAGAGCCTGGTCGTCGGCCAGGTGATCTTCCGGACGCCGCCGTCCAGCCACACCGTGGGCCGGTTGACCTGGAAGTCGTAGTAGTCCTCGGCGTCGAGCGCCGCGAACACCTCGCCCTTCCATTCCCGGTCCAGATGGGCGACCGCGGTGGAGGCGGCGTCGCCGGCGTCGTTCCAGCCCTCGAACGCGGCCACCATGACCGGGTCGATCAGCTCGGGAACCCCCTCGAGCTCGATCACCCAGCGCCTCCTTTTCGAAGTTCCTGTCGTACGGACCAACCTTACGGCTTTCCGGTGGTCCGTCCGCAGCCCTCGTGCACCACCGGGAGCGAAAGCGGCCTTGATCGACTACCCACGAACCCCGCCCGGCACACGGCCCGGCTCAGGCCTCCCACAAGGTGCTGGGCGCCTCCCTCCGCACGACCGGCGCGATCTCCTCGGCGAACCGCCGCAGCGTCTCGACCTGCTCGGCGGTCGACAGGCCGAAGCCGTCGACCGTGACGGACTGCAGGTCGTGGCCGTAGACCTGGTGCCAGCCGAGGATCTTGTCGATGATCTGCTGCGGCGAGCCGATCAGCTGCGGACCGTCCTCGATCGCGTCCTCGATCGTCCGGAACGGGGTGTTGTAGCCGGCCTTCCCCTCCAGATGCGGCTTGAAATTCTGCCGCACCCGCGCCTCGTACAGCTCCTTGTACCGCGCAACCGCCTGCTCGGCCGTGTCGGCGATCAGCAGGCCGCCCGAACCCGCCGCCACGCGCGCGTGGGCCGGGTCGTGGCCGTACTCCTCGAACTTCTCGCGGTAGTGGGCGATCAGTTTCGCGTACGCCTCGCGCGGCTGGATCGCGTTGGCCGTGAACAGCGGATCGCCGTGCCTGGCCGCGAGTTCGGGGGAGTTGAGACTCGTGGCCGAGCCGTGCCAGACGCGAGGGACTCCGGCGTACGGCCGTGGGACGGTGGTCACGTCCTTGAGCGGGGACCGGAACTCGCCCTCCCAGTCCACGCCTTCCTCACTCCACAGTCGGCGCAGCAGCTCGTACTTCTCCTTCTGCAGATCCCACTGCCGCTCCTCGTCCAGGCCGAAGAGGTCGAAATGGCCGGCCTCCGCGCCCTTGCCGATGACCAACTCGACCCGGCCCCGGGAGATCTGGTCGAGCGTCGCGTAGTCCTCGGCGACCCTGACCGGGTCGAGGATCGCGACGACGGTGACACCGGTCAGCAGCCTGATACGGGAGGTACGGGCGGCCAGCGCGCCGAGCAGCACCGTGGGGGCGGAGGAGAGGAACGCCCCTGCGTGCCGTTCGCCGATCGCGTAGGCATCGAAGCCGAGCCGCTCGGCGGCCTCGCCGATCGTGAGCACCTCCTCCAGCCGGTCGGCGGCGGACGGGAGTTCGCCGGTGAGGGGGTGGGGGGCGTGGCCGATGATGGAGAGCACCTGAAACTTCATGCGGGCAACTCTTCCCGCCCGGTGTTGCGGCGGTATGGCCGCCGTATGGCACGGCTCCGGGCACGCGTAAGGGGCGGCCTCCCAAGGAGACCGCCCCTTACAAGGTCAGGCGCTACTTGCCGAGCATGTCCTCGACCTTGCCGCGGATCTCGTCCGTCGCGAGACCGCGGATCGTCAGCGTCGTACGGCGGCGCAGTACGTCGTCCGCCGTCTCGGCCCACTCGTGGTCACGGGCGTAGGCGACCTGCGCCCAGATCTCCGGGGCGTCCGGGTGGATGCGCTCGCCGAGCTCCGGGTTCTCGTTCGCCATCCGCGCGATGTCGAAGGAGAGCGAACCGTAGTGCGTCGCCAGGTGCTTGGCGGTGTCGGCGGCCATCCGCGGGCCGGGCGCCGGACCGTCGACGAGCAGCCGGTGCGCGACCGCGTTCGGGTTGGCGATGCCGGGCAGCGGCAGCCGCTTCGGCAGCGTCGACACCGACTCGTAGTCCTCGCCCAGCGGGTGGCCCGGCAGGGACTCCAGCTTCTTCATGACCGTACGGCCGATGTGGCGGAAGGTCGTCCACTTGCCGCCGGCCACCGACAGCATGCCGCCGCGACCCTCGGTGACGACCGTCTCGCGCTTGGCCTTCGAGGTGTCGCCGGGGCCACCCGGAAGCACCCGCAGGCCCGCGAAGGCGTACGTGATCAGATCGCGCGACAGCTGCTGGTCGCGGATCGAGAAGGCGGCCTCGTCCAGGATCTGGGCGGTGTCCTTCTCGGTGACCTCGACCTGGCCGGGGTCGCCCTCGTACTCCTCGTCGGTCGTACCGAGCAGCAGCATGTCCTCCCAGGGGAGGGCGAAGGTGATGCGGTACTTGTCGATCGGGGTCGCCAGCGCGGCCTTCCACGGCGAGGTCCGCTTGAGGACGAGGTGCGCACCCTTGGACAGGCGGATGGAGGGCGCCGCGTTGGGGTCCTCCATCGTGCGCAGGTGGTCGACCCACGGGCCGGTCGCGTTCAGCACCAGACGGGCGGTGACGCCGAACTCGTCGCCGCTCGTACGGTCCTTCAGCTCCGCGCCCGTGACCCGGCCGCGGGTGAAGCGCAGCCCGGTGACCTCGGCGTGGTTGAGGACGACGGCGCCGGCGTCGACCGCGGCGCGGACCGTCATCAGCGCCATGCGCGCGTCGTTCATCTGGTCGTCGCCGTACACGGCCACGGCCTTGAGGTTGTCCGTACGCAGCTCGGGCACGTCCTGCGCGGCCTTCGCCGGGCTGAGCAGGTGCCCGACGCCGTCACCGAAGGCGGAGAGGGCGGAGTACGCGAAGACACCGGCACCGAGCTTGGCCGCGCCGTGCGGGCCGCCCTTGTAGACGGGCAGGTAGAAGGTGAGCGGGTTGGCGAGGTGCGGCGCCACCTGACGGGAGACCGCACGCCGCTCGAAGTGGTTCTCCGCCACCAGCTTCACGGCGCCGGTCTGCAGGTAGCGCAGACCGCCGTGGAGCAGCTTGGAGGAGGCGGAGGAGGTGGCGCCGGCGAAGTCGCCGGCGTCCACCAGGGCCACCCGCAGGCCCGACTGCGCGGCGTGCCAGGCGGTGGAGATGCCCAGGATGCCGCCGCCGATCACCAGGAGGTCGTACGTCGCCTTGGAAAGCTGCTCCCGAGTCTCGGCGCGGCTCGGCAGGGAACCGGCAGCCGGTCGCGTCCCAAGGGCAGGGACGCTCTGCAGGGTGGTCATGTCGATTTACTCCTCGTCCTCGATCCAGCCCATGGTCCGCTCGACGGCCTTGAGCCAGCTCTTGTACTCGCTGTCACGCTTGTCGGCGTCCATGCGAGGGGTCCATTCCGCCGCGCGACGCCAGTTGGCGCGCAGGGCGTCGGTGTCGGGCCAGAAGCCGACGGCCAGGCCGGCGGCGTAGGCGGCACCGAGGCAGGTGGTCTCGGCGACCATCGGGCGCACGACCGGCGCGTCCAGGAAGTCCGAGAGGGTCTGCATCAGCAGGTTGTTGGAGGTCATGCCGCCGTCGACCTTGAGCGCGGTCAGCTCGACGCCGGAGTCCTTCGTCATGGCGTCGGTGATCTCGCGGGTCTGCCAGGCCGTGGCCTCCAGGACGGCGCGGGCGATGTGCGCCTTGGTGACGTACCGGGTGAGGCCGGCGATCACACCGCGGGCGTCGGAGCGCCAGTACGGGGCGAACAGGCCGGAGAAGGCCGGCACGAAGTAGGCGCCGCCGTTGTCCTCGACCGAGGACGCCAGGGTCTCGATCTCGGCGGCGGACTTGATGAGGCCCATCTGGTCGCGCATCCACTGCACCAGCGAACCGGTGACGGCGATCGAGCCCTCCAGGGCGTAGACCGGCTTCTCGTCGCCGATCTGGTAGCCGACCGTGGTCAGCAGGCCGCTGTAGGAGTTGATGATCTTGTCACCGGTGTTCATCAGCATGAAGGTGCCGGTGCCGTACGTGGACTTCGCCTCGCCCTCGGCGAAACAGGTCTGGCCGAACAGGGCGGCCTGCTGGTCGCCGAGCGCGGAGGCGACCGGGACGCCGTCCAGGACGCCGCCCTTGACGGTGCCGTAGACCTCGGCGGAGGAGCGGATCTCCGGCAGCACGGCGGCCGGGATCTCCATGGACTGCAGGATCTTCTCGTCCCAGCCCATGGTGTGCAGGTTCATCAGCATGGTGCGCGAGGCGTTGGTGACGTCGGTGACGTGGTGACCGCCCTCGACACCGCCGGTGAGGTTCCAGATGACCCAGGAGTCCATCGTGCCGAAGAGGATCTCGCCGCGCTCGGCGCGCTCGCGCAGGCCCTCGACGTTGTCGAGCAGCCAGCGGACCTTCGGGCCGGAGAAGTACGAGGCGAGGGGCAGGCCGGTCTCGCGGCGGAAGCGGTCCTGGCCGACGTTGCGGCCGAGCTCCTTGCAGAGGGCGTCGGTGCGGGTGTCCTGCCAGACGAGGGCGTTGTGGACGGGCTCACCGGTGTTCTTGTCCCAGAGCAGGGTGGTCTCGCGCTGGTTGGTGATGCCGATGGCCTTGACGTCGGCGGAGGTGATGCCGGCCTTGTCGATGGCGCCGGCCACGACTTCCTGGACGTTGGCCCAGATCTCGGCGGCGTCGTGCTCGACCCAGCCCGGCTTCGGGAAGATCTGCTCGTGCTCCTTCTGGTCGACCGAGACGATCCGGCCGTCCTTGTCGAAGACGATGCAGCGGGACGAGGTGGTGCCCTGGTCGATGGCGGCGATGAACGGGCCGGCGGTGTGTGCGTCGGTCACGGTGTGCTCCAAGGAAGTCTGGGTGGAAGGACGGCTCAGGCGAACGCGATGTTGTAGATACCCGCGGCGATGGCGCCGCCCACCAGGGGGCCGACGACCGGGATCCAGGCGTAGCTCCAGTCGGAGCCGCCCTTGTTCGGCAGCGGGAGCAAGGCGTGCACGATGCGCGGGCCGAGGTCACGCGCCGGGTTGATGGCGTAACCGGTCGGGCCGCCGAGCGAGAGGCCGATGCCGACCACGACGAAGGCCGTGATCAGGGCGCCGATGACGCCGAGGCCCTTGCCGCTGTCGTTGAGGCCCTGCGTGAGCACCGCGAGGACCAGCACGACCGTGCCGATGATCTCGGTGGCCAGGTTCTGCCAGACGACCCGGACCTCGGGCCCGGTCGAGAAGACGCCGAGCACCGGACCGGCGTTCGGCGCGGCCTTCTGGTCGACCATGCCCTCCTCGTGCGGAGGCGCGGAGATGATCTCCGGGTCCGTGAGGTGGGCCTGGAACTGTCCGTAGTACGCGACCCAGACCAGGAACGCGCCGAGCATGGCGCCCAGGATCTGGCCGGCGAAGTAGACCGGGACGTTGTTCCAGTCCCCGTCCTTGATCGCGATGCCCACCGTGACGGCGGGGTTCAGGTGGGCGCCCGAGAGGGTACCCGTCATGTACACGGCAGTCATGACCGCGAAGCCCCACCCGAACGTGATGGCGAGCCATCCGGCGTTCTGGGCCTTCGAGCGCTTGAGCACCACGGCGGCGACGACACCGCCGCCGAGCAGAATGAGTACGGCGGTACCGATGAACTCGCCGATGAAGATGTCGGAGCTGGACACCCGCGACTCCTTTGTCCTTCGTCCAGGGGAAGGCGAACCCCGGGTCCCTCCGGTGGTCCGCGCCCTCATATGAGGGCGTTGCCGGCCCTTGGCACTGCCACACTCTAGCGCGTATTGCCGGTAGGTGTTCGACAATGCCGACCGATGAACGGAAGTTTTGCCCCCTGGTTAACAGCACGTCAAGGGTTCTGTGGCCGATTGCGTCCCGCATGACCCGATCGTTACCGACGGGTTCCGCACGCGCGCGTGGGGACACGCGAACGGCCCGGCCGCCATCGGGCGACCGGGCCGGGTCGTGGGGGACGGGGGAGGGCCTCAGGGGCGGCCTCGCGGGTCCTGGGGCTGCCCTGCGAATCGGGCCCGACGACCGCTAGAAGCGCCCCGCGCCCAGATCGCGGGAGACGGCGCGGGCGCAGTCCCGTACCGCCGCCACCAGCTCAGAGCGCAGCTCTCCCTCGCTGCAGACCCGCTCCACCGCGCCCGTGATCGCCACCGCGCCCACCGGCATCCGGCGCCGGTCGTGGATCGGGGCGGCCACCGAGGCCACCCCCTCCCAGGTCTCCTCCACGTCAGCGGCCCAGCCCCGGGCGCGCGTCATGTCGAGCAGGGACTCGAACTCCGCGAGGTCCGTGACCGTACGGGGGGTGAAGCTCTCGCGCGGCACCTCGAGGCCCTCGCTGTGGGCCACCGGGTCGTAGGCCGACAGCACCTTTCCCAGGGCGGTGGAGTGCAGCGGCTGCATCGCCCCCACCTCCAGGACCTGGCGGCTGTCGTCCGGCCGGAAGACGTGGTGCACGATCAGCACGCCCTGCTGGTGCAGGACGCCCAGGTGGACGCTCTCGCCGCTGGAGCGCGCCAGGTCGTCCGTCCAGACCAGCGCCCGCGCCCGCAGCTCGTGCACGTCCAGATAGCTGTTGCCCAGCCGCAGCAGCTCCGCGCCCAGCTGGTAGCGGCCCGACGCCGACTCCTGCTCCACGAAGCCCTCGGCCTGCAGCGTGCGCAGGATGCCGTGCGCCGTGCCCTTGGCCAGGCCTAGTGACGAGGCGATGTCGGACAGGCCGAGCCGGCGCTCGCCGCCCGCGAGCAGTCGCAGCATCGCCGCCGCTCGTTCAAGCGACTGGATGTTCTTCGCCATCGCCCGGCCCTTCTCCCTGTCCACGATCCCGGCGGTCCCGTGGATCTTACGGACAGGATCCCGTGGATCATGCTGTTCGACAATGCTGAACACTATCGGTCGATGCCGACCACTCTTTACCTTGACAGTGTCGGTCACGAACACGCGCGATCGGGAGTCCCGCGACACAGGATGCCGTCCGGCCCGTGGGACGCCATGTCCACCCCGGCGTGCACACGGTTACGCTGGGCCCCGTGCACCCTCCACCGAGAGTGCAAAGCCGACAGCCGTCGCATCCCAGGGAGCTCATCCATGGCCTCGTCGCCAACCCCTTCCGCCGACAGCCGGACCCGCGCCGCAGCCCTCCGCGAGGCACTCGCGACCCGAGTGGTGGTGGCCGACGGAGCCATGGGCACCATGCTCCAGGCACAGGACCCCACTCTCGAGGACTTCCAGAACCTCGAAGGCTGCAACGAGATCCTGAACGTGACGCGGCCGGACATCGTCCGCTCCGTGCACCAGGAGTACTTCGCCGCGGGCGTCGACTGCGTCGAGACCAACACCTTCGGAGCGAACCTCGCCGCGCTCGGCGAGTACGACATCCCCGAGCGGGTGTACGAGCTCTCCGAATCCGGTGCCCGGATCGCGCGCGAGGTCGCCGACGAGTTCACCGCTTCCACCGGACAGCAGCGCTGGGTGCTCGGCTCCATGGGCCCCGGCACCAAGCTGCCGACCCTCGGCCACGCCCCCTACACCGCCCTGCGCGACGCCTACCAGCAGAACGCCGAGGGCATGCTCGCCGGCGGCGCCGACGCGCTCCTGGTGGAGACCACCCAGGACCTGCTGCAGACCAAGGCGTCCGTCATCGGCGCCCGCCGCGCCCTGGACGCCCTCGGCGTCGACGTGCCGCTGATCGTCTCCGTCACCGTGGAGACCACCGGCACCATGCTGCTCGGTTCCGAGATCGGCGCCGCGCTCACCGCGCTCGAGCCGCTCGGCATCGACATGATCGGCCTGAACTGCGCCACCGGCCCCGCCGAGATGAGCGAGCACCTGCGCTACCTCGCCCGGCACTCCCGTATCCCGCTGTCCTGCATGCCCAACGCCGGACTCCCCGTCCTCGGCAAGAACGGCGCGCACTACCCGCTGACCCCGGCCGAGCTGGCCGACGCCCAGGAGACCTTCGTCCGCGAGTACGGACTCTCCCTGATCGGCGGCTGCTGCGGTACCACCCCCGAGCACCTGCGCCAGGTCGTCGAGCGGGTCCGCGACCTCACCCCGACCGTCCGCGAGCCGCGCCCCGAGCCCGGCGCCGCCTCGCTCTACCAGACGGTCCCGTTCCGCCAGGACACCTCGTACATGGCGATCGGTGAGCGCACCAACGCCAACGGTTCGAAGAAGTTCCGCGAGGCCATGCTGGACGGCCGCTGGGACGACTGTGTCGAGATGGCCCGCGACCAGATCCGCGAGGGCGCGCACATGCTCGACCTCTGCGTGGACTACGTCGGCCGCGACGGCGTCGCCGACATGGAGGAGCTCGCCGGCCGCTTCGCCACCGCCTCCACCCTGCCGATCGTCCTCGACTCCACTGAGGTCGACGTCATCCAGGCCGGTCTGGAGAAGCTGGGCGGCCGTGCCGTCATCAACTCCGTCAACTACGAGGACGGCGACGGACCGGAGTCCCGCTTCGCCAAGGTCACCCGACTGGCCCAGGAGCACGGCGCCGCGCTCATCGCGCTCACCATCGACGAGGAGGGCCAGGCCCGCACCGTCGAGAACAAGGTCGCCATCGCCGAGCGGATCATCGACGACCTGACCGGCAACTGGGGCATCCACGAGTCGGACATCCTCATCGACACCCTCACCTTCACCATCTGCACCGGGCAGGAGGAGTCCCGCAAGGACGGCGTCGCCACCATCGAGGCCATCCGCGAGCTCAAGCGGCGCCACCCGGACGTCCAGACCACGCTGGGCCTGTCCAACATCTCTTTCGGCCTCAACCCGGCCGCCCGCATCCTGCTCAACTCCGTCTTCCTCGACGAGTGCGTCAAGGCCGGTCTGGACTCGGCCATCGTGCACGCCTCCAAGATCCTCCCGATCGCCCGCTTCGACGAGGAGCAGGTCGACACCGCCCTCGACCTGATCTACGACCGGCGCTCCGAGGGCTACGACCCGCTCCAGAAGCTGATGGCCCTCTTCGAGGGCGCCACCACCAAGTCGATGAAGGCCGGCAAGACCGAGGAGCTCCTCGCCCTGCCGCTGGAGGAGCGGCTCAAGCGCCGCATCATCGACGGCGAGAAGAACGGCCTGGAGGCCGACCTCGACGAGGCGCTGCAGGAGCGCCCCGCCCTCGACATCGTCAACGAGACGCTGCTCGACGGCATGAAGGTCGTGGGCGAGCTCTTCGGTTCCGGCCAGATGCAGCTGCCGTTCGTGCTCCAGTCCGCCGAGGTCATGAAGACGGCGGTCGCCTACCTGGAACCGCACATGGAGAAGACGGACGCGGACGGCAAGGGCACGATCGTCCTCGCTACCGTCCGGGGCGATGTCCACGACATCGGCAAGAACCTCGTCGACATCATCCTCTCCAACAACGGCTACAACGTCGTCAACCTCGGCATCAAGCAGCCGGTCTCGGCGATCCTGGACGCCGCCGAGGAGCACCGCGCCGACGTCATCGGCATGTCCGGCCTGCTGGTGAAGTCCACGGTGATCATGAAGGAGAACCTGGAGGAGCTGAACCAGCGCGGCCTGGCCGCCGACTTCCCGGTCATCCTGGGCGGCGCCGCCCTCACCCGGGCGTACGTGGAGCAGGACCTCCACGAGATCTACCAGGGCGAAGTCCGCTACGCCCGCGACGCCTTCGAGGGCCTGCGCCTGATGGACGCCCTCATCGCCGTGAAGCGAGGCGTCCCCGGAGCGGCGCTGCCCGAGCTCAAGCAGCGCCGGGTCGCCCAGCGCGCCACGTCGCTCGAGGTCAACGAGCCCGAGGAAGGCGGCCGTTCGGACGTCGCCACCGACAACCCGGTGCCGACCCCGCCGTTCTGGGGTACCCGCGTCGTCAAGGGCATCCAGCTCAAGGAGTACGCGAGCTGGCTCGACGAAGGCGCCCTGTTCAAGGGGCAGTGGGGCCTCAAGCAGAACCGGGCCGGCGACGGACCGTCGTACGAGGAGCTGGTGGAGACCGAGGGCCGTCCCCGGCTGCGCGGCTGGCTGGAGCGCCTCCACACCGAGAACCTGCTGGAGGCGGCCGTCGTCCACGGCTACTTCCCGTGTGTGTCCAAGGGCGACGACCTGATCATCCTCGACGAGCAGGGCAACGAGCGGACCCGCTTCACCTTCCCGCGCCAGCGCCGCGGCCGTCGTCTGTGCCTCGCGGACTTCTTCCGCCCCGAGGAGTCCGGCGAGACCGATGTCGTCGGCCTCCAGGTCGTCACCGTCGGCTCCCGGATCGGCGAGGCCACCGCCAAGCTCTTCGAGTCCGACTCCTACCGCGACTACCTGGAGCTGCACGGACTCTCCGTCCAGCTGGCCGAGGCCCTCGCCGAGTACTGGCACGCCCGTGTCCGCGCCGAGCTCGGCTTCGCCGGCGAGGACCCGGCCGACGTCGAGGACATGTTCGCGCTCAAGTACCGCGGTGCGCGTTTCTCGCTCGGCTACGGCGCCTGCCCCGACCTGGAGGACCGGGCGAAGATCGCCGAGCTGCTCCAGCCCGAGCGGATCGGTGTCCAGCTCTCGGAGGAGTTCCAGCTCCACCCCGAGCAGTCCACCGACGCGATCGTCATCCACCACCCCGAGGCGAAGTACTTCAACGCGCGCTAAGACCGCATGGTGACACGCTGAGATCGCGGGGCGTCGCCCCGCGACCGTCCGGCGACACCGTTCGGCGCATGTCAGGACGTATATCCCTGCGTTCCCGGTGATCGAGACGTACACTGGTCGGTCCAGTGCAGGCCGGTCACCCTCCCCGTACCGGGGAGGGAGGCCGGCCTTCTCGTCCCTCCATGGAGGTGTGCCGGATGACCAGCACGGTCCCCGCGTCCCTGTTCCGCACCAACGGAAGCTCCGCCCTGCAGGCGGTCTTCCTCGACATGGACGGGACCCTCGTCGACACCGAGGGGTTCTGGTGGGACGCGGAGGTGGAGGTCTTCGCCGACCTCGGGCACCGGCTGGACGAGGCATGGCGCGACATCGTCGTCGGCGGCCCCATGACCCGCAGCGCGGGCTATCTCATCGAGGCCACCGGCGCCGACATCACCATCGCCGAGCTCACGGTCCTGCTCAACGAGAAGTTCGAGCAGCGCATCGACCGGGGCGTGCCGCTGATGCCCGGCGCCGAGCGGCTCCTGGCCGAGCTCGCCCACCACAACATCCCGACGGCTCTGGTCTCCGCCTCGCACCGGCGCATCATCGACCGGATCCTCGCCTCCCTGGGCCGCGACCGCTTCACCCTCACCGTCGCCGGTGACGAGGTGATCCGCACGAAGCCCCATCCCGAGCCGTATCTGACCGCCGCGAGCGGAGTCGGCGCCGAGCCGGCGCTCTGCGCCGTCATCGAGGACACGGCGACGGGCGTGGCGGCCGCCGAGGCCGCCGGCTGCCGGGTGGTCGCCGTGCCCTCCGTCGCGCCCATCGCGCCCTCCGCGGGCAGGGTCGTGGTCCGCTCCCTGGAGGACGTGAACGTTCCCTTCCTGCGCACGCTGATCGCGGGCCCGTGATCGTCTGAGCTTTTCCTGAGCTTTGCAGCGGCGCGAGCTTTTCCGGGCCCTGAGCTTTCGCGGGGAATTTCTTCCCGGCGGCCCTTACGGAGACGCAGGGCACTCATTCGTGCATTTTCCGTGACCGCGGTCTCGAAATGATTCGGCCACCCGCCGAAAAGGTGCGCACGTGACCTTGGTCACTCAGCGTGCCGAGCGGCGGGTGGCCGTCCTGCGTCAGGTGTCCGTAACGCGGTGATTCCGGCCTCCCCGTGTGTCCTGATTCGCGTAGTCCCTGACGAATCATTCCTCCGCATGACTATCGACCCCGTCGTATTCATGATCACTATGCGCATCCGCGGCCGGTCGCCCCCGGTCCTGGCAATAGGGCCTCGCCCACTAATCTTTCGCGAGTACTTCGCCGCACATCCGCGTGCACCGGCGACCCATCCATGTCGCCGCGAACACAGGACCGATCGCACACCATCCCGGCCCGATCCCCGCCCCGACCGGGCGCAGCGGCGGAGTGTCCGTACCCGCTGTACCCCAGTGCCGGATGAGGAGAACGTCCAGGATGAACCGCAAGACCTTGGCCCTGCCGGCCGTCGCCGGTCTGCTCGCCCCGCTGCTCGTCGCCTGCGGCGGTTCGGACGAGTCCAGAGCCATCGTCGTCGGCACCACGGACCACTTCCTCGCCACCGCCGAAGCCCCCGCGCCGCTCGACCCGGCCTTCGCGTACGACACCGGCGCCTGGAACATCCTGCGGCAGACCGTCCAGACCCTGATGCACGTGCCCCGCGGCGGTGGCGAGCCCGTACCCGAGGCCGCCGAGAGCTGCCGCTTCAGCGACCGCGCCAGCGAGAGCTACCGCTGCACGCTGCGCGAAGGACTCACCTTCGCCGACGGCACCCCCATCACCGCCGACGACGTGAAGTTCTCCGTCGAACGCGTGCTGGCGATCAAGTCCGACAACGGCACGGCCGCCCTCCTCGCCAACATCGACACCGTCGAGACCAACGGTCAGCGCGACGTCGTCTTCCACCTGAAGACCCCCGACGCGACCTTCCCGTACAAGCTCTCCACCCCGGTCGCCGGCATCCTCAGCAAGAACAAGTACAGCGCCAAGGAGCTCCGCGCCGGCTTCGACGTCGACGGCTCCGGCCCGTACACGATGAAGACCGAGCGCAGCGGCGAGCAGATCGTCAAGGCCGTCTTCACCAAGAACCCGAAGTACAAGGGCGACATCACCCTGCGCAACGACAAGATCGAACTGCGCTCCTTCGCCGACGCGGACGCCATGGGCAAGGCGCTCGAGAACCGCGAGATCGACATGATGACCCGCGCCATGTCGCTCGAACAGGTCAAGGACCTCACCGAGAAGCCCAAGGAGGGCATCAAGCTCACCGAGGTCCCCGGCCTGGAGATCCGCTACCTCGCCTTCAACACCGCCGACCCCTCCGTCAAGGACAAGGCCGTCCGGCAGGCCATGGCCGCCGTCGTCGACCGCGGCGCGCTCATCAACACGGTCTACGGCACCACCGCCCAGCCGCTCTACTCGCTGATCCCCTCCAGCGTCACGGGCCACTCCACCGCCTTCTTCGACAGCTACGGCGAACCCAGCGCCACCAAGGCCGCCGGAATCCTGAGCAAGGCCGGCATCAAGAAGCCGGTCGAGATCTCCCTCCACTACACCACCGACCACTACGGCTCCGGCACCAAGAAGGAGTTCGAGGCGCTGCGCGACCAGCTCAACGCCACCGGACTCTTCGACGTCACCGTCCAGGGCGCCGAGTGGTCCACCTTCCGGCCCGCGCAGAAGCGCGGCGACTACCCCGTCTACGGCCTCGGCTGGTTCCCCGACTTCCCCGACCCGGACAACTACGTCGCCCCCTTCCTCGACGCCGACAACTTCCTCAACACCCCCTACGTCAACAAGTCCGTCCGCGACCAGTTGATCCCGCAGTCGCGCCGCTCGGCCGACCGCACCGCCGTGAGCCCCGTCTTCGGACAGATCCAGAAGATCGTGGCCAAGGACGTACCCGTCCTGCCGCTCTGGCAGGGCAAGCAGTACGTCGCCGCACGCGACGACGTGACCGGCGTCGAATGGGCGCTGAACAACTCCTCGGACCTGCTCCTCTGGGAGCTCGGCCGCGGCACCGCCTGACCCCGCAACCAGCTCGGTAACTCCGGCCGCGCACAGGCGCGCGCCGGTCTGGCAAGAGATCAAGAGGCACGTTCTGTGAAGCACAACAAGTGGCTGACGGCCCCCCTCGCCGCGGGGCTGTCCGCCGCCCTGCTCAGCGGCTGCGGCACGGAGCAGGGCGACGGCGCCGCGAGCTCCGGTGACAACGTCCGCGTCGGCATGTCCGACGAGGTCCTGGCCACCGACCCGGCCGCCGGCTACGACCCCGGTTCCTGGCTGCTGTTCAACAACGTCTTCCAGTCCCTGCTCAGCTTCCCCAAGGGCACCACCGAGCCCGAACCGGAAGCCGCCGAGAAGTGCGACTTCGAAGGGGGCAGCAAGGTCTACCGCTGCACCCTGCGCGAGGGCCTGAAGTTCTCCAACGGCAACCCGCTGACCTCGAAGGACGTCAAGTTCTCCTTCGACCGTGCGCTGAAGATCGACGACCCGGCCGGCCCGGCGCCGCTGCTCTCCTCGATCGACTCCATCGAGACCCCGGACGACCTGACCGTCGTCTTCCGGCTCAAGACCCCCGACGCCACGTTCCCCAGCAAGATCGCCTCCGGCGCCGGCTCGATCGTCGACCACCGTGAGTACACGGCGGACGCGCTGCGCACGGACGGCAAGGCGGTCGGCTCCGGCCCGTACAAGCTGGAGTCCATCAGCGACACCGAAGCCGTCTTCTCCGTCAACGCCGACTACCGGGGCAGCGCCAAGCCGAGGAACAGCGGCGTCACCCTCAAGCTCTACGACGGCGACCGCGCCGCCCTCTCCAAGGCCCTCGCCGACAACGACATCGACGTCGCCTACCGTGGCCTCTCCGCCGACGACATCGCCGCACTCGAGGCGTCCGCCACCACGGCCGACGAGAGCGTCGAGGTCATCCAGGGCACCAGCGCCGAGGTCCAGCACCTCGTCTTCAACGTCAAGGACCCGGTCGTCGGCAAGCTCGGCGTCCGCCAGGCCATCGCCCACCTCGTCGACCGCGACGCGCTCGTCCAGAACGTCTACAAGTCGACCGCCACGCCGCTGTACTCGATCGTCCCGGCCGGCGTCGCGAGCCACAACACCGCCTTCCTCGACACCTACGGCGATCGCCCCGACGCCGCCAAAGCCAAGAAGGCGCTGCGCAAGGCGGGCGTCAGCAACAAGGTGAAGCTCACCCTCTGGTCCACGCCGAACCGCTACGGCCCCTCCACCGACCAGGAGCTCAAGGCGATAGCCGAACAGCTCAACAGCAGCGGTCTGTTCGACGCCACCGTGCAGTCGGTCGAGTTCGAGCAGTACGAGAAGGACATCGCCGCCGGCAAGTACGGCGTCTACGTCAAGGGCTGGGTCCCCGACTACCCCGACGCCGACAACTTCACCGCCCCCTTCTTCGGCGCGGGCAACGTCCTCGGCAACAACTACGAGAACGCCACCATCACCGGCAGCATCCTCCCGAAGACCTCCGCCGCCGCCGACCGCGCCGGCACCGAGCAGGACTTCGGCAGGCTCCAGGACGTCGTCGCCGACGAACTGCCCATCCTCCCGCTCTGGCAGGGCAAGCAGTACGCCGTCGCCCGCGACGGCATCACCGGCCTGGAGTGGACCCTGGACGCCTCGACCGTCTTCCGCTTCTGGGAGATCAAGAAGGGCTGACCGGCCCCACCCGCCGCACAGAGGGAAGGGGCCCGGCACGCCTACAGCGGGGCCGGGCCCCAGCCCAAAGTGCCCCA